>CAYWMZ010000061.1:0-8753 GCA_964459485.1 uncultured Desulfocapsa sp.
GCTGTTGGCAAGTCCTCCGTTGGAGTTAATCTTGCCCGGAAGCTTGACTTTGAGTTTTTGGATACCGATGCTTTGATTGTGGAAAAGTGTGGTAAGTCTGTAGCGGACATTGTGGAGCAGGAGGGATGGCCTTCCTTTCGTGAGCATGAGCAGGGGGTTTTGTTGAACCTTATGGGGCGGCATGGCAGTGTGGTTGCCACAGGTGGTGGTGCCATTTTGCACCGCTTAATTTGGCCTGATTTAAGGAGACATGGCTTTGTGGTGTGGCTGCAAGCTGATCTTGAAATCCTTTGCAAACGAATAGTTGCGGATCAACAGTCTGAATCCCAAAGGCCAAGTCTTACCGGTAAGGATATCCAGCTCGAGTTAGAGGAGGTGCTGAAGGAGCGAAATCCTCTATACAAAGCCACTGCAGATTGTATAATTGATAGTGGTGCTTTGATGGTGTACGATACTGTGCTTGAAATTGTGGAAGTCTATGCAAAGTCTACTGGATGGAATGTATGTTGATTGGGCCGCGCAGGTTACAATGAAGCTGTTGGAGAGCGTTTCACTAATTATTTTGGCTCCTCCAGGAAGGCGTGATATCAGAAAATAAGGAAAAGAGTATGGCAGGAAATACCTTTGGAAGGGCCTTTCGGGTAACTACTTGGGGCGAATCACATGGAACCGCAGTTGGCGCAGTGATCGATGGCTGTCCTCCCGGTATTGTGCTTGACCCCGAAGTGCTACAGGCAGAAATGGATAGAAGGCGGCCGGGGCAGGGCGGGGCTTCGAGCCCTCGGAAGGAACCGGATCGGCTAGAGATCCTCTCGGGGATCTTTGTCCCGACCGGGGAAGAGTTGCCTCGTTCCACCGGAACGCCCATCTCCCTGATTATTTATAATAAAGATGCCCATTCCAAGTCCTACGATGAGCTGCGTGATATTTTTCGTCCTGGACACGGTGATATTAGCTATCTTGCCAAATATGGGATTCGGGATCACCGTGGTGGCGGACGTGCCTCCGCCCGGGAAACAGCCGCCCGGGTGGCAGCCGGAGCCATAGCCAAACAGGTTTTAGAGCAGACCGGGATTGATGTCCTTGCTTACACCGTTGCCCTCGGTGGGGTAAAGGTTACCGAAAAAGACCTGTCCGTGATCAATGATAATCGCTTTTTTTGTCCCGATATGGCAGCCGCCGAAAAGATGGAGGCCCGGGTAGACGAGGTGCGCAAACAGGGCGATACCCTGGGTGGCATTGTTGAGATTGTAGCGGATTGTCCGGCGGGGCTTGGTGAGCCGGTCTTTGATAAACTGGAAGCAGAGCTGGCCCACGGTCTGATGTCCATTGGTGCTGTGAAAGGGGTGGAGATCGGTGCCGGTTTTGCGGTGGCCGAGATGCTGGGTTCAGAGAATAACGATGCCATTACCCCAGATGGTTTTGAGGGGAATAATGCTGGAGGAATTCTGGCTGGGATCTCCAGTGGCAATGAAATAGTGATTCGGGTCGCAGTCAAACCCATCCCTTCCATCTCCCAAAAACAGCAGAGTGTCAATCTGGCCAATGAGGCTGTGACCATTCAGGTGGGAGGGCGGCACGATATCTCAGCCATTCCAAGGATTATTCCGGTATGTGAGGCCATGGTGCGTCTGACTCTGGTGGATCATCTGCTGCGTCATATGAGCATCGAATTTCCAGAGGTGTGAAGTTCTTTTTGCAATCAGCGCTATTTGAGGAGTAGAGAGCATGGCGAAACAGCAGCCATCCATCCGGGAAATCTGGATGGTGAGTCGCGAATATGGCGATCTGGCAGGTGTAGGTGGTGTCAAAGACGTGGTGTCCCAGCTCTCTGTGACCCTGGCCCGCTGGACTGGTAGATCTCTTCATGTGGTTCTGCCCTGTTACGGGTTTATGGATCCTAAGGCCCTGGGGTTTTCGCTCCTTGATGATCCGTTGTCTCCTGGAAAGGCGTTGAGCTTTACTGTGGATCTTAACTATCCAGGCGAAGAGCGCAGGGAAGAGATGAGGGTCTGGACAGCAAAGCAGAACCGGGTCAATATCTACCTTCTCGATGCGGATCGCTTTCGTGAAAAGAAGCATGTCTACACCTATACCGCAGAAGAGGAGGAACGTTTTTCCTGGCAGAAGGAGGGAGAGGGGCATATTGACTATTTTGCCATGAACATCCTTCTGCAAAAGGGTGCCATTGATCTGATGCTGATCTTAAATGCCCATCCCGATGTTATCCACTGTCACGATGGACACACTGCTGTTCTTCCTGCCATGATTTCTGAGCATTCCGGCCTGCGCCATTCCTTTCGATCCAGTGGCTGTGTGGTCACCGTTCATAACGCCGGGCTTGGCTATCATCAGGAGGTAGCTGATCTTGATTTTGCCAAGGCAGCCACCGGTCTCAGTGGTTCTTTGATTCGTAAATTCAGGCTTGAAGACTGTTTTGATCCCTTTTTGGCCGGGGCCTCCTACGCAGTAATGAATACGGTGAGTGAAAACTATGCCCGTGAATTGCGGGAGACCATCGACGATTACCTCACCGGCTGGCTTGGTCATACTCTGCTTGAAAACGGCGTTGTCCTGGAAGGGGTGACCAACGGGATCGATCCAGAGAGTTTTTCTCCTACTACTCCTGTGAAGATGCATCTTGCAGCAGGGTTTGATCCCTTGCAGGATGAGGTACTTGCCGGAAAAGAGGTTTGCAGAGAGACCTTATTGCAGCAGTTGGCCGCAAAAGAGAAGATTCCGGGAATCAAGCAGACCGGTTTTTTGCACCTCGATAGTGGTCTGCCCCTGGTGACCTTTATCGGACGTCTCAGTGCCCAGAAGGGCGTGGGTGTTTTAACTGGTGCCATCAAAAAACTGCTGGCCGATAAAACCAAGCCTGACTTTCAGTTTCTGCTTCTTGGCAGCGGCAGTAAAAGTGATGAGCTGGCCCTGATTAAACTTGCCGAGGACAAGGTAAACCGGGGCCGCATCTGTGTTTTGCGTGGTTTTGACACCCTCCTCGCCAATAAGGTGTATGCGGCAGGTGATTTTTTTGTGATCCCCTCTCAGTACGAGCCTTGCGGCCTAACTGATTTTATGGCGCAGCTCTTTGCCAATCTGCCCATCGTTCACTCCGTTGGCGGTCTGGTTAAGGTGGTGGATGGGGAGACCGGTTTTTCCTATGGACGGCAGAGTGTGGAGACTTTAGCTGCCGCCATTGAACGTGCTCTGCATCTTCATAAAAAAGAACCCCAGACCATTCGCAGGATGCAGCGTCAGGCTGTGAATTTGATCCATGAACACTACACCTGGACCACGGTGAGCAAAAAATACCTGGCCCTCTATGAAAAGGCAAAGGATTCCAAACTCCTGGGGGGATAAAAATGCTTCATGTTCTTTTCCTGTAATTCTTCTGTTCATCGCCCCCTGCTTTTGATTAAATGGAAAGAGGGTGAACAAAAAAAGAAACGTCCGTTTTTTTAATATAATTCAAGGAGACTGCATATGACTATCAAAGTTGGGATTAATGGTTTTGGCCGTATTGGAAGAAGTATGTTTCGCGCCCTTGCAAAGGATTCTGCTTTTGCAGATATTGAGATTGTGGCCATTAATGACCTCACAGACAATGCCACCCTGGCTCATCTCCTGAAGTATGACTCTGTTATGGGACTCTATGATGCGGAGGTGGGCAGGGATGAAAGGGGGATCATTATCGACGGACACCATATTCAGGTGACCGAGCATCGTGATCCTGCCGATATTCCTTGGGGTGATGTAGGGGTGGATTATGTGGCTGAGTGTACCGGGCTCTTTCGGGATGCTGACAGTGCCCAGAAACATATCAGTGCCGGGGCAAAAAAGGTTGTGATCTCGGCCCCTGCTAAGGGTAACGTGAAGACCTTTGTGATGGGGGTCAACGAAGACGAGTATGATCCCACTGAGCATCATGTGGTCTCCAATGCCTCCTGTACCACAAACTGTCTGGCCCCATTTGCCAAGGTGATACTCGACAATTTTGGTATTAAATATGGGCTGATGACCACGGTGCACGCCTATACCGGGGATCAGCGTCTTCTGGACTTTCCCCATTCCGATCTACGCCGGGCCCGGGCTGCGGCTCTCTCCATGATCCCGACTAGTACCGGCGCTGCAGCCGCTGTTGCTCTGGTTATTCCTGAGCTGAAGGGGAAATTTGATGGCCTGGCAGTACGGGTTCCTACGCCCAATGTATCCCTGGTGGATGCGGTGATGGAGGTGGAGCAGGATACGACCGTGCCAGAGGTCAATCAGGCCCTAAGGGAAGCTGCAAACCGTTATCTGGGTTACACCGACCTCCCCCTTGTTTCCATTGATTTTCAGGGGAATAGTCACTCTTCCAGTGTGGACGGACTGTCCACCAAGGTTATTGGCCGAAGCGTCAAGGTAATGAGCTGGTATGATAACGAATGGGGCTACTCCAACCGGATGTTGGATCTGATCTGTTATATGGATGCTAACAAAGCCCTTTAGGATAGCTTGCAAAGTTGCCTTTTTCGCTCAAACTCTTCGTTGCATGAGAAAATTTGTTCCCGGAATGTGGTACGTGTGATTGTGGAAAATATTTTCTTACGCCTTGATTTAGAGTGAAAATGCGAAATTTTTGTGGCACCTTTTAGTATGGAGAGGAGTAAATGATTAAATAAATAATTGAATTCCGACGGGAAATAGTGTAGGACTTTTATAGGGAAAATGAGGGGAGCGGGTGCTTCCCAAGATAGTATCGCATTATTGTTCACACTATTTCAAAGAGGGGAAGGTATGAGAAAGACATTGATAGTAACGGCTTGTGTTGGTGTGCTCTGTGCAGGATCTGCACTGGCAAGTGGGCATGGTGCCCATTGGGGATATACGGGTTCAGAAGGTCCCCAGTACTGGGGAGATTTGTCAAGTAAATATGAGCTCTGTAAAGCGGGACATAATCAGGCTCCGGTTAATATTAAGGACACCGTAGAGGCCAGCCTCAATCCCATCGTCTTCCATTACCAGGAATCCAGCCTGGATATGGTGGATAACGGCCACACCATTCAGACAAATTATGCCCCTGGATCGTCCATTGTCCTTAATGGGCATGAGTACAACCTGCTACAGTTTCACTTCCACACTCCCAGTGAAAATGCCGTAAATGGGGATCTTTTCCCCATGGAGGCCCACCTGGTACATAGTGATAAAGATGGAAACCTTGCAGTGGTTGCACTGCTCTTTAAGGAGGGTGCGCCAAACCCTGTGCTGGATAAACTCTGGCCCTATATGCCGGAGAAGGTTGGACAGACGGTGAAAATGGAAGACGTGAAGTTTAATATTGCCGATCTACTTCCCGCCGATCGTGACTACTACTATTTCAACGGTTCTCTGACCACCCCTCCCTGTACTCAGGGTGTTGCCTGGATGGTACTGAAGGAACCGGTGACCGTTTCCAAGGCTCAGATTGCCAGGTTTCACAACGTGATCGGGTTCGATAATAATCGTCCTTTGCAGCCCCAGAATGCCAGGCCTGTCCTGCAGTAAGTTTTCTTTTGGCTCCTGGTGAGCTAAGATAGTATTGCACGTTTAAGACGCCCCGATGGAACAGATCCATCGGGGCGTTTTGTTTTTGGTTAGGCAAGAAGATCCTTGAATTTGTGCGTGAAATGCTTGATACTTGGAATCATCTGATACGCTTTCTTTAAGTAGCGGGCCCAAAATGGAAAATAATGAAAAAAATATCGAATCTGATGCCCTGGTAGCCAATCTCCTGGAGACTGCGGAAGAGGTGATAATAGATCCTGAGCTGCAACTTCTGCTGGATATCGTCATTCGCTATAAAGGGCTCCATAATACCCTGAAAAACCTTCTGTTAGAAATCTGTCACCCGTATCGAAACTGGAATATCCTTACTGGGCAACTGCGCAGTTTTGTCCTCAAAAACAGCAGCTACTATATGCGGCATCCGCAGGGGCCTCAGGCCTTTGCACTCTTTGGCAATCTTTTTCTCTCTGCCATGATGGAGAGCTCTAAAAACAGTAAACTACTTTCCCAGATTATTGAATCCCAGGTGGCCTGGGTGGCTAAGACAGTAGATCTGTTTTCGGATGCTGACCTCATTCGTTATCAGGAAGTCCTCAATCAATACTTTGCTAAACTTCTGGAACTTGATGATGGTGAAAGTCCCATTATGATGCATATTGTTCAGGGCCAGCACCCCATGAAAAAGCTGGCCATCTCCCTGCTGGCTTTTGCGGAATCGGGAAAAGTTATTTTTGATTATCATCCCATGGCTGCGCTGATGCAGGCCATTCTCAGAAGGAACTATGAGTATTGGCTTAAAGAAGAAGATCCTCTGCCCTGGTTTTTGAGACATTGTGGGGAGCTGTGTGAGGACTTTCAGTCCGGCAAGCTTTTTACGGCTATCTCCCACGAGTCCATGGAGCGGAACCAGGAGGCAGTGGGGGGCATAGACATTAACGTAGATCCGGTCGCCGCACTGCGCACTATCCTTGAGTTGCCGGCCCATGTGGATATTGTCCGCCTCTATAAGGAAATCCCCACCAGACTTGCCCAGGCCGATGAGGTTGAGCTTGGTAGGGTGAAGGAGCAGGCTCTGCCTTTGAACCGCTTTGCCGAGAATCAGAAGTTACTTTTTCTGTTTCGCATTATGGATACCAAGGGGCTCTATCTTATCCATGAAGAGACCCTGCGTGAGATCAACCGTTCTCTGGTACAGTTGATCCGAATTCAGAACTTTGAAGAGATAGAGGAGTTCCTGCTCACTGCCTTTCAGCTCTTAAAGGCAAATGTGCGCAAATATCCCCACACCTCTCTCCAGTGTATTCAGGTTCTTGGTGGGGAGGTTTTTCGTCGTAAGAACGGTAGGATGGTAGAGGCTTTTTTGTGGCAGGCGGTTCGTTTTGGTTTCCAATATGCCAATGTTATGGGGGTGGATGAGGACTGGCAGCCCATCACCAATCCTGCCCATCTGGCCAATATCCGGGTCTGGCTCAATCTCATCATGCAGGAACCGAAGTGGTGCGCCACCCTGTTTTCTGCCCTTATTATTAATATCAAACTCTCTGGAACCTGTGTCAAGGATACCGACCTCTTCCAGCGGGATATCAGTAAACTCCTGAACCATCCAATTGAACCGGTCTATAATCTTGCCAAACAGTTTACCAAGCTGATGCCGGTATTTTTTAATGAGATCGGTGCGGAGGGGGATCTGCGCGAGGTCTCGACAGAGCTCGATGAGATCCATAAGAGAAGGGATCTGTTGATCCACTTCCTGCGTAAGCAGAGCCATGTGGAGAGTTCCAACCTGATTGTGGGCTTTATCCGGGCCATTTTTGTGTTTTGGCACAAACGGGACAAGGAGGTGCTGCGGCCCTTTCTCCCGGAAGAGGTTTATGCCGAAGTTCCCGTGGAAGGCAAGTTTATTGATGATCAGCACCGGATTGCCGACCGTATTCATAAGGAGCTTGAATTTTCCGGTGGAGATGATCTCCTGGCTTGGAAACGGGAACAGCGGCAGGAGTATCTTGCCCGCCAGAAAGATATTGCTCCGGCAGAACTGCGGCGTTTTGATCTCCTGGTCCATATGTTCCAACTCCTGAATCAGAAGTACAACCTTGGCCTGCAGGAGCTGCGCTCTGAGCTTGAAAGTGCGGCACAGGAGGGTTTTCCAGAGATGGAGGGGCTCCTTGAGACCCTGGAGGACTGTTCCACCGTAGCCTGCGTTGAGGCCCTCCTTGAGACACTGGAAGGTCTGAAAGAGACAATCCTCTCCAGTGAGGTCTTTGAGGCGCGGGAGGATATCTACTATAAGCGGCATATAGCCGTTGATATCCCCTCGGTGTACGGTAAATACCGGGAAAAGAAGTTTGACAGTCTCTCGTTAAGTTTTCGTTTGGAAAACCTCACCAATATCTTCCTGGAACTTCTTCCGGAGACCGTTAACCTCTCCATTATCACCCAGGCAACCTTCTATCGCATTGTAAAATGTCTTAAGCTCTATCTCCGTGCTTTGCGAGTGGATGGTATCTCATCCAGACGGCTGGATACCTACATTTCACTGCTTACCAGTTCCCTGAAGATTAGGCGGTTTTCCTACACCCAGTATTTAGATATCTTTCGGGGGCTTTCCGATGGTGTAAAAGATGTGATGTACTCCTATTACACCAATATTCATCAGAATAATCTCTCCATTGTGATTCCTCAAATCGGGGCCGGTAACCTCCTCACCAATTACCGTTCTCTGTGGCATGAGGACGACAAAACCAACTCCATTCACAGCCTTTCCGAGGCCTTCCTCAGGGATTTGATAGCCAGCACCTTTGGCCTTCAGCATCTGGATAATTTTATTACCCGGATCATCGGAACCCTGGAGAGCCAGAAGGATATTCTGGACGAGCGTCGTCTCGATTTGCTCATGACCTATAATCCTGAGCGAGCCATATCCCAGTTGCATAGACATAACCCTTATACCCATGACCTGATTCACCTTGGTAACAAGGGATTTAATCTGGTAGTGTTGAGTGATGACAATAAGCCGGTTCCTCCCGCCTTTATCCTCACCACCGAGGTCTTTCGCTGTAGGGAGGTGATCTATGGCTTTGATAAGGCGCGTGAGGAATTTATGCAGCGGGTCAGAAAGTCTCTGAGTGAACTTGAAAAAGAGACCGGCCGTCTTTTTGCTGCCCCCCACAACCCTCTGCTGCTTTCGATACGCAGCGGGGCCGCAGTCTCCATGCCGGGTATGATGG
>CAYWMZ010000062.1:0-8744 GCA_964459485.1 uncultured Desulfocapsa sp.
AATGCCTGCTCTGAGGCCCAGCGAGTTGACTCTGCTATCGCGTGTTGATCGCTGCTCTCTTCCAGGCTTGTGATTGATGAGGAAAAGGTGCTCCTCTCTTCCACAGGAGTGATTGGCGAACAGCTCAACATGGCGGCGTTTCGGGGGGCTATTGCTAGCCTTGTGGAGGGGCTTGGAGAGGAAAATTTCGATCAGGTGGCGGAGGCCATCATGACCACAGATACAGTCCCTAAAGTGGTCAGCAGAACTGTATTGATTGGAAAAAAAGAAGTCAATTTCATGGGGATGGCCAAAGGGGCAGGGATGATTATGCCTAATATGGCAACCATGCTCTCTTTTGTGATCACAGATGCCCAGATCAGTTTTCCGGAACTGAACGACTCCTTGAAGAGGGCAACCGACAGAACATTCAACCGGATTAGTGTTGACGGTGATACCTCCACCAACGATATGGTGCTGGTTATGGCCAACGGTACCGCCGACAATGAGTGGATAGATGAAGACACCCCTACGAATAAGCAGGTTTTTCAGGATACCCTGGAAGGTGTGCTTAAAGAATTGGCCCTACAGATAGTCAGTGATGGTGAAGGGGCAACGAAATGTATAACAATCCGGGTCTGCGGGGCTCGCTGTGAAACCGATGCTGAACAGATGGCGCGTACCGTTGCCACCTCACCGTTGGTAAAAACAGCCTTTTTTGGTGAAGATGCCAACTGGGGTAGGATCTTTGCCGCCATGGGACGTTCCGGAGTACGTTTTGATCCGGAGCGGGTGGATATAGCCTTTGGCGACGTGGTTCTCGTTCGTGATGGCCTGGCCGTAGGTTCTGCAGCCGAGAAGGCTGCCACAAAACTCCTCTTTGAAAAAAAGATAGCGGTCTGTATTGATCTGAAAGATGGGGTGGGCTGCGAAGAGGTATATACCTGTGACTTTTCTTTGGATTATGTGAAAATAAATGCAGACTATCGTTCTTAGTAATATCTTTTCTCTGGAACTATTCCCATGAATAAGATTGCACTGTATTCAAGCAAGGGCGGCGTTGGGAAGACTGCAGCTGCGGTAAATATTGCCTATGCCTGTTCGCATCGGAGTAAGCGCACCCTCCTCTGCGATATGGATCCTCAAGGGGCCGCTAGCTACTATTGCCGGGTGCCTATTAAGGGAAAATTTAACAAGAAACAGTTCCTAAAGGGCAATCTGGCAAAATTTATCTGTAAAACAGCCTATCCCCACTTGGATCTATTGCCGGCCCACTTTTCATTTCGAAATCTGGATCTGGCCTTGGATGGAGATCGGCCGGAGCAACTGAGCCAGATATTTGCAGGCCTTACAGATAGCTATGATGTCATTATTTTTGACTGTCCACCCAATATGACCCTTCTTTCCGAAAACCTTATCATGGCCGCAGACCAGGTGCTGATGCCGGTTGTTCCCACCACTCTCTCCATTCGGGCACTGGCACAGTTATTTAAGTTTTTTGACAAAATAGATGCGGATCGTCGCAAGCTTCGGGCATTTTTTTCCATGGTGGAGCGCAGGAAAAATATGCATATTGATACGGTGAAAGAGTATAGGAAGAAAAAGGTTTTTTTCAAGACCCTGATTCCCTATCTGGCTGATGTGGAAAAAATGGGGATAACCCGTAGTCCGGTGGCTGTTTTTAGACCAGGATCTCCTGCGGCTGTAGCCTATGATCGTCTCTGGATGGAGATTTGGAAACGGAGAAACTGTGATTGAGCAGTTTGACCGCTTTGGGATTATAAGTCCTCAATGAAGCCCCATCCTCTCTCTTCTGCCCTTGGCGGTCTGTTGGCTTTATCCGGGCTCTTTTTTCTTAATTTCACTTCCAGGGTGATTTTTGCCCCGCTCCTCCCCATTATTGAAAGGGAGATGGGCATAGCCCATGCACAGTCCGGGGCCTTTTTCCTCTTTATTTCAGCTGGATATTTTCTCTCCATTCTCTCTTCTGGTTTCGTTTCTGCCAGAGTTACCCATAAGTGGACTATTGTTCTCTCCAGTGTCGTCCTGGGACTGGCACTTTTTTTTCTTGGAAGTTGTCACACTCTGTTGAGCTTGCAGGTCGGTCTTTTTTTTCTCGGCCTTGGTGCCGGGCTCTACTTTCCGTCGGGGATTGCTTCCATATCAGATCTGGTGTCCCCGGCCTACCTTTCCCGGGGGATGTCCATTCATGAACTCGCCCCGAATCTCAGTTTTGTAGTAGCGCCCTTATTGTGTGAATTGTTCTTGTTCTATGTTCCCTGGCGAACCGGCCTGTCCATACTTGGGGTGCTCATTATTCTCTCCGGGGGTTCCTATGGTTTGAGTTCATATGGATCAAGCAGAAAAGGACAGGCTCCCGATCTTCTGAGTGCCCGGTTTTTTGTGACCATGCCTCTGTTTTGGGCCATGGTTGTCCTCTTTTCCCTTGCCATCTGTTCCACCCTGGGAATCTATGCCATGGCCCCGCTCTTTCTGGTGAATGATCACGGTTTTGATCCGGCTCAGGCCAATAGCCTAATCTCTCTGTCCAGGGTGGCCTCCATCTTCATGCCCCTTGTGGGCGGCTGGTTTGGAGACAGGTTTGGGAGAGAACTGGTGATGGCAGTGGTGCTTCTAGTGACGGGGAGTTTAACTACCGCTATGGCTCTTGCAGAGGGAGGATGGTTGCTAACCCTTCTTGTCATACTGCAACCTCTTTTTGCAGTATGTTTTTTTCCTGCTGGTTTTGCAGTGCTCTCAGGGTTTGGGCCGAAAAAACATGCTGGACTGGCAGTTTCTTTCTGTCTGCCCATCTCTTTTCTCATCGGTGGAGGTCTGATGCCCACTCTGATCGGAATTATCGGAGATAGCTACTCCATTGCTACCGGGATAGCGATAGTAGGGTGCCTATTAATCTTTGTTGGTATCCTTTCTCTATTTGTCACTTTGAGGATTCAGCGAAAGGTGATAGTCTAGGCAAGGTTGACAAGGTTCTTTATTTTATACTTGGTCTTGTGCTTTTGTTTTATTAAGGGAATGAATTTGTAACTAATTAATGCTAATTAAAACGTATTCTTGTCATGATCGCTCGTCCCAATTGTAATAGGTGTATTCATTATTATATCACCCATGACCCTGCCACGCCGTACGGGTGTCGAGGGATGGGGTTTAAGTCTGCGCAAAATCCGGCCCTGATGGTGTTTCAATCATCTGGAGTGGAGTGTCAGATTTTCAAGCAAAAACAGAATGCGCCTTCGGAAAGTTCAGGCGGGAGCGGCAGCAAAAGTGGCCTTATTGCCTGATGGTGGAGTAAGAAAATGAAATTATCATGTTTTGGTGAGCAGTTTACCAGTGGTTCCGGAATCCTTAGTCTTATGGATGATCTGGGCAATGCCCTGGCAACTGGTGGTGACGATATGATTATGATGGGTGGCGGCAATCCCGGGCATGTCCCCGGATTCCAGGATGTCATCCAGGCCCGTCTTCAAACTATTGCTGCCGATAAGGCCTTATTTCAGAAACTGATAGGGATTTATGATCCGCCTCAGGGGGAGAAAGGGTTTATAGAGGTGCTGGCACGGTTGCTCAAGAAAGAATATGGCTGGGATGTGGGGCCTGAAAACATATGTCTCAGTAATGGCAGTCAGGCCGGATTTTTCCTTCTCTTTAATATGTTTGCTGGCAACTACAGCGATGGCAGCACAAAAAAAATACGCCTGCCCCTGGCTCCTGAATATATAGGGTATGCCGATCTTGGACTCAACGATTCCTTTTTTGTCTCCACCAGACCCCGTATCGAACTCCTTGATGAGCGGCTTTTTAAGTATCATATTGATTTTGAGAATATGGATATTGGTGAGGAAACCGGTGCTATCTGTGTTTCCCGTCCCACTAATCCCACAGGTAATGTCCTCACCGACGATGAGATAGCACAACTTGATGGTCTGGCCAGGGAGCACAATATTCCCTTGATACTGGATAACGCTTATGGTGTGCCCTTTCCCGGGATTATCTACACCGAGGCTAAGCCCATATGGAATGAAAATATTATTGTCTGCCTCTCCCTCTCTAAATTAGGGCTGCCTGCGGCAAGGACAGGTATTATGGTGGCCAGGCCCGAAGTTATTAAGGCCGTTTCCGGCATGAATGCCATTATGAATCTGGCCACGGGAAGTTTTGGGGCCATGCTGGCCCACGAACTTGTTGCCACTGGAGAGGTGCTCTCCATGAGTCGTAATGTGATCCGTCCCTTTTACCAGCAGAAGATGGAAAAGGCGGTGGTTCGTTTTCATAAGGCATTGGCAGGAACTCCATATAGACTTCACAAACCTGAGGGTGCCATGTTCCTGTGGCTGTGGTTTGAAGATCTTCCCATCAGCAGCCATGTCCTCTATCAGCGATTGAAAGAACGTAAGGTGTTGGTGGTTTCCGGACATTTTTTCTTTCCGGGCCTGGAAGAACCTTGGCAGCATCAGGAAGAGTGTATCCGGGTGACCTACTCCCAGGATGAAGAGTTGGTTGCTAAAGGTATAGAGATCATTGCAGAAGAGGTGAAGAGGGCGTATTCAGAATGAGAGATTTATATAAAAAGCTTAGAAACCCTGGATATTTAAGTGTTGTGACGACCTTTGGCCTGATACTCTTTATGGCAGGATTCGTTCATGCTAAGTGTATCCAGGGTGACTGTAAAAATGGCAAAGGGATCCTGGTTCACGAAGATGGTAGGCGTTACAGCGGTGATTTTAAAGGCGGTGCTATTCAAGGCCAAGGGGTACTTCGTTACCCCAACGGAGTTGTATATACAGGTTCGTTTCTAAAAGGGCGTTACGAGGGGGATGGGGTACTTACCAGTCCCGATGGCAGACGCTATAAAGGAAACTTTCATGCTAACGTGATCAATGGCCACGGTGTCTTAAGCTATAAGGATGGGACACGCTATGAAGGCGAGTTTCTCCTGGGCCGCTACCATGGCAAAGGAATCCTGAAACACCCAGACGGAAGAAGCTACAACGGAGAGTTCAGGAATGGCATGTTGGAGGGAGAGGGGCTTGAGACCTATGCCGACGGCAGTTCATTTTCAGGTGAGTTTCATAACGGTCAGCCCGCAGGAAAGGGAGTCAGAATCTATCCTGATGGAAGTCACTATGAGGGCGATTATTTTGGTAAAGAGAGGCGTGGTAAGGGAGTTTTTGATAGCATTGACAAGAGCCATTATGAGGGGAGTTTTGCCAGGGATAGCTATAACGGGTATGGGGTGTTGCTCTATCCTGACGGTCGTAAATACAGTGGCCAGTTCGTGGATAACTATCGCCAGGGTGAGGGCGAACTGATTTATACCGATGGCAGTCGCTATGCAGGGCAGTTTGAACGTGGGAAAAAACAGGGCCATGGTGTCATGTACTACCCTGATTCCAGCCGTTATGAAGGAACCTTTGAGGATGGTGTTCGTTCTGGCAAAGGGAAACTATTTTATGCAGATGGCTCTTGGTATGAAGGGGAATTTAAAGCTGGCAGGGCCAATGGCCATGGAAAACTCAGTCTTCAGGATGGGACAGTTTTTGAAGGAACATTTGCCAATGGCCATCCTGTTAAAGAGCGTCCTGTTCAGTCTGCGTCCGTCACTGCCACTGCAGCAACTGTTGCCGTAACCGAGGCTAAGGAACCCATTGAGAAGAGTGTTGTCATTGCAGAAACTGGTAAGTCCAATCATAAATCTACCCCGGCCCCAGCTTTAGAAAAAACCGGTTATATATTTTACAATGGACGGCTATGTGACAGGATCAGCAAAAAGCCCGTTAATGGCAATGTTGAATATCTCTTCAGTGATGGCATGTTCTACCATGGAAATATGAAACAGGGTTTGATGGATGGAGTTGGAGTCATCGAGTATGTCAACGGGGATGTTTATGAGGGAGATATCGTAAAGGCAAAACTCCATGGTAGAGGAAGCTATCGTTATAGCAACGGTCGTCGCTATGAGGGCAGTTTTGTCCAGGGGATAAAGGAGGGTTCAGGTGTCTTTGTCTATCCAGATGGCTCTCGCTATGTGGGGGGCTTTGAGAAGGATCATTTCTCCGGGAAGGGCAGCTACTATTTTAGCGATGGCAGTCGTTATGAGGGCAGTTTTCGCCTGGGCCGTTTTTCTGGTAAGGGAAGGCTCACTTATGCGGATGGGAGCGTTATTGAAGGGGAATTTCGTGACGATATGCCCAATGGTGAGGCGTTACTGATCTCGGCTGATGGGAGTCGCTATCAGGGCGAATTCAATGCTGGACGGCGTAACGGGTTTGGAAAACTCACCACCACTGCGGGTGTTGTGTATGAAGGACAGTTTGTGGACGATAAATTCATTCAACAGTAATGGTGTTGCTGGTGGGGAACAGGATGCGATGGAGTTACAAGACGGTACATTTTAGTCTCAAGAAGGAAGGGTTGCTGGGAAGTGCCTTTATTGATGAGGATGAGATTGAAGTGTCGCTCAATGAATATGGTAAGCTTGGCTGGGAACTGGTTTCTTTTATGGAGGTGAACGATGGTCTCATAGCAGTTTTAAAGCAGCCGTTTGGACAGGGCCTGGCAGTGATTGACGAAGAGCCAGTTGCTAGTAGGGCAGAGGAGCCTGATGAGCATGAAAGTGTGGGCGAAACCCTTAGCGATTTAGCACCTTCAATGACAGGATCGGTGAAAAGCCTTGATGACACTAGGGATATATCACCCGTACAGGAGGTATCAGAAAATCCCGATACTGAGAAAGGGGATAGCGGTACATCCGAAGCAGATGTTGGGTCTATTCGCATCTTATGAAATCTCCACTCCCATCCACCGTGAAAGCTGTGTTGTGGTCTGAAGAGCAGCTTGTCTCCTGGATGCAGGATATCAGACGGACTATTCATCGCCGTCCTGAACTCTCTTTTGCCGAGTACCAGACCGCCGACTATATAGTCTCCAAATTACAGGAAATAGGGGTCTCTCATCATAGGCGGATTACCGATACCGGCATCCTTGCCGAAATAGGCCAGGGACAGGATCTTCCCTGTGTTGGGTTGCGGGCAGATATGGACGGACTTCCCATCACGGAGAATACCGGTCTTGATTTTTCCTCCGAGTATTCCGATGTGATGCATGCCTGTGGCCATGACGGTCATGTGGCCATGCTGCTTGGTGCTACTGTACTACTGCAAAAGATGGAATTTACTGGACGGGTGAGATTGCTGTTCCAGCCGGCGGAAGAAAAGGGGAATGGTGCAGACAGCATGGTTGCCGCAGGGGCAACAGATGGTCTGAGTGCTATCTTTGCCGGTCATATAGATACCCATTATAGAACGGGTATCGTAACCGTTGATCAGGGGATCGTCTGCGCCTATGCAGATCCCTTTGAGATCAGACTCACCGGGCATAGCGGTCATGCGGCCAGACCCCAGGAATGTAATGATGCCATAGTGGCTGCTGCTGCCCTGATCGGCTCCTTGCAGACGCTGGTGTCAAGGGAGGTCGATCCCAACCACGGAGCGGTGCTTACTGTGGGGAAGATTCGGGCGGGAGAAACCCATAATGTGATTGCAGGAGAGGCCGTTCTTGAGGGGAGTCTCCGCAGTACGCACCCAGATGCCAGAAAAAGCCTTCTTAACGGGCTCAAAAGAATGGTTGCTGCAAACGGCAAATGTTACGGAGTTGAGGCAGAGTTGAACTTTCCCCCCAAACTTCCAGCCGTTATCAATAATCCCCGGGAGGCTGGTTTGGCGAGGACTGCTGCAGAAAATCTGAGGCCCGATGTGGAAGTTATATCTCAGGGCCCATCAAGTCTTGGTGGCGAAGACTTCTCCTTCTATCTTCAGAAAATTCCTGGATGTATGGTTCGTTTTGGAGCACAACTCTCCACAGAAACAGGCCCCGCCCATAGCCCTACCTTCGATTTTGATGAGGCAGCACTCATCATTGGCGCTTCCTGGTATGCCCAGGTTGCGAAACTCTCTCTGGACGGTCTACAATAGAAGCCTTCCCCGGCATAGAGGAATTTCCATGAAAGCAGGAGCCAGCGAGACTCCACTGGAATTTATCCCAAGCAGTCCCTATACCCTTGGAGTTGAACTGGAGTTTCAGACCCTTGATAAGGAGACTCTTAATCTGGCCCCATTGGCACCAGTACTCCTTGAAAATGCGCCACTTATCCTGCGTCCTCGCATAACCCATGAGTGGATACGCTCCATCCTGGAGATCAGGACGGGAATATGTCGCTCCGTTCAGGACGTGGAAAATGACCTGCTCCAAACATGCTCCATGGCGGAAGAGTTGGCTGAAGAGAATAACTGTCTGCTCTTTGCAGCCTCCCTGCATCCCTTTGCTCGCAGTGAAGACCAACTCTTGACCAAAGATGTGCGTTACGAACGGATCATGGAGGAGTTGCAGATTGTTGGGCGGCGCTTTATCTCCCAGGGTTTTCATGTCCATGTTGGAATGATCGATGGGGATACCGCAATCAAGGTTTGTGATCGAATTCAGCCCTATCTGCCGCTGTTTGTTGCCCTGTCAGCTTCCTCACCCTTTTTTCAGGGGCGGGATACTGGCCTGATGTCTTATCGAACCAAACTCTTTGAGGCATTGCCCCTTGCCGGAATCTATCAGGAAATTGGAACCTGGCAAAATTTTGTTGACGATCTTGCCCAGTGGCAGGAGGCAGGTGTTGTCAATTCCATAAAAGATCTGTGGTGGGATGCCAGGCCCCATCCCGGATTTGGAACCATTGAGATTCGGGCCTGTGACCTGCC
>CAYWMZ010000063.1:0-8695 GCA_964459485.1 uncultured Desulfocapsa sp.
CCCGGGCATGGTGTCAGGGAGAGAAGGGGGGGGCTGGATGTGCTGTACCTGCTGTTCAGTTTGAAGTTGTGGAGGGTTCATGCTGTGCTCACCGTCTCTGTTGTTGATCCATTGGGCCAGGGTAGTGAAAAGTCTGGCACTATCCATGGGTTTGTTAAGAAAATCATCCATACCTGCTGCTAATCCTTTGTCCCGATCCTGTTGCCGGACATGGCTGGACATGCCAATGATGACTACTGGCTTAAGTGTGTCATAACCTGCTTCGAGTGTCCGTATCTTTTTGGTGGCACGGTAGCCGTCGAGGATGGGGATCTGGGTGTCCATAAGGATGGCATCAAAGGGTAAGCCTTTACTTATACACATACTGTAGCGTTCTACGGCATCGGGGCCGTTGGTTGCAAGTTTAGCTGTAATATTTGCCCGCTTCAGCATTGCCAGGGTAATTTGCTGATTGGTGGTATGGTCATCTACCAGAAGAATCCTTGCTCCATTTACCTGCTGAATGGCTGAGAGCTTGGCTTTTTCCTGATTGAGTTTCTGATCTTTGGAGGTGATTCTTTCATGGCCTCCACTTTCAAGCTTGACTCCAAAAAAGAAGTGACTCCCCATCCCCTTGCTGCTTTCAACTTCAAGTTTGCCCCCCATCATCTCCACTAGTTGCCGTGAGATGGCAAGGCCAAGCCCTGTGCCACCGTATTCCCGGGTGTGTGATGAGTCGACCTGGCTAAAGGCCTTGAAGAGTTTTGAGAGTTTTCCTGAGGGGATTCCTATCCCGCTATCCACAACGGAAAATTGTATGGTGCTTGAATCATCAGACAGTTCTACCAGGGAGATGGTCAGGGTTATAGCCCCCTCACGGGTAAACTTGATCGCATTGCCAATGAGGTTGATCAGCACCTGTCGCAGTCTTGTTGAGTCTCCAATATGGATGGTGGGGACATTATCATCAAGGATGAGTTGCAAGAGAAGTCCTTTTTGCCTGGCCTGGTCAATAAAAAGGATACGCATCTGTTCCACAATATCGTCTAGTGAGAAAAGGTTGTTCTCCAAGGCAAGTTTTCCGGCTTCAATCTTGGAAAAATCGAGGATATCGTTGAGGACAGCAAGTAGATCATGGGAGGAGGTTTGAATTTTGTTGAGAAAGTCGTTTTGCTGAGTAGTTAGACTGGTTTCCAATGCCAGCTCGGTAAGGCCTATTATGGCATTCATGGGAGTTCGGATCTCATGGCTCATATTGGTCAGAAAGAGACTCTTCTGCCTGTTGGCCTCTTCTGCTCGCTGCTGGGCCAGTAGCAGGTTGGATTCGGTGAGTTTCCTTGAGGTGATATCCTCTTTGACGGTGACAAAATGACGGATGGTTCCATCCTCGTCAAGAATGGGAGAGATGGAGGCAAGCTCCCAGAAAAGCTCTCCATCTTTTTTCTTATTACAGAATTCACCATGCCACTCCTGGCCACTGAGTATGGTGTCCCACATTTTCTGGTAGTGTTCGTGGGACTGGAGACCGGCGTTGAGGATCTGCTGGTTCTGGCCGATGGCTTCCTCGGCGCTATACTGGGTGAGTTCTGAGAATTTAGGGTTTACATATTCTATGATGCCGTTGTTATCGGTGATGACAATGGAGACCGGACTGTTTTTGACGGCCTCTGCTAGTTGCCGTATCTCAGACTGGGTCTGTATCCGTTCGGCCTTTTCACGGTCAAGCTCACTGTTTCTTGCTGTGAGCATTTTATTGGAGGCACTCAGTTCCTTGGTACGCATTTCCACAATCTGTTCCAGGCTGTTCCGGTGAACGCTGAGCTGATCCATGGCCTCCTGACGACGTGCCATCTCTTCCTGAAGTTGATCTCTGGTCTGTTGCAGGCCCGCAACAGTCTGGGTTATAACAACTCCGATTTGATTGAATTCCAGGATGGCTCCCACTTGATAACTAGCCTCACTCCCTGTGGCTATCTGCGTGGCATAAGAGGAGAGCTGGGCAAGAGGGGCTATGATCATTCTTCTTACCAGGTAGAGGGTAAGAAGAGAGAGACAGAGAATTATAAAAACAAGTGAAAACAATTTCCTCTGATATGAGGTTTTGATGTCATTAAAACTGCTGTCTTCTATTACAAAAAGGAGTTTAAGAGAGCTGGACAGAGAGTAGATTTGCAGGTTTTGTAAATGGGCAACACGGTTATTGTCGAGTTTGAGAAATCCGGTTTCCTGAGAGGGAAGATTATTGAGACTCTGCTGAAACGGGGGGGCATTGCGTTTCCAGGTGGAAGCAATTACCCGTTCATCATTAAATAAAATGAGGTTTTCAACCTGCGTTTTCTTGCGGATAGTGTCCACTATGGAAATATTATCATTGAGGACAATACCACCAAAAATAGCACCCATAATACGCCCGCTGCTCTTCTCTATGAGAGGAAATGAAATGCCAACAATGACAAGTTTTGAGAGTTGTGCCGGAAAGCTGAAAAGCCTGCTGGGTGCCCGCTCAATTTTAGTCTCTTTGGCAATAAGGGGAAGAATTTCTTTTAAGTTAAAGAATGGTGAACTTTCATCGGCGTAGATGTTGTGATTCAGATCTTCGATAAAGAGGACATCTAGGCGGCTCATCATTTTAGAATTCAGGCTGTTGCGCATAATCTCACGGGTCAGCTCTTTGTTGTCAGCGATAAATGCGGTACTCAATAATGGATCCGTTGCGATGTAGTTGATAGTGAGTTCCAAGTGATCCAATATATGCTCAAAGGTATTTTCCGCTGTGAGCTGTATCTGACTCAAGTTTCTTTGCAGACTTTGTGTGATAAAAATATTGCTAGTCTGGTAGGTCCAGTAGAGGAGGGTGCTTGTGAAAAAAATAAAGAGGATACTGAAATAGATCGGAACTGTTTGTGAAAGGCTCCTTCCCGATGCAATGCTGTGCGGCTTAACACTCATGGTCCTACTTGGACCTTGGTGCCGGAATAACGAAATGATCGTTCTTCCAGGGTTTGCAGTTGTTGCTCAGAAGTGTCCTTCGTGACAATGGCAAAATCACCAGAAAAAACGATGGGGATCTGTTTAGCCTTACCTTCAATGTCGAGTCGGATGGCCTCTGCCATGGCAATACCGTTGTCATCATTGATACGCATAACCGTTAAATCAATGGTTCCACTGCGTATGGCTTCCAGTTCGTTACTTCCCCCACCCCAGCCATTGATGATAACACTATCCTGCCTCCCGGTTTCTGTGAGTCCATCTATGGCCCCAAAACTTATATCGGTGGTACAGGAATAAATCAGCTTGATTTCAGGGTCTTGGAGAAGATCCAAGGTGGCATGTTTTGCTTTTTCCCGGTCACCATCGGTGTAGTAGGAATCTTTAAGTATCCATTTATCGTTTTTATCCATAATGTGAATAAAAGAGTCACCTCGCATTTTACTGACATAGCCCCGTGAGCGAAAGAGAACCCCATATGTTCCCCCCTGTGGCAATAACTCGTTGATGGCAGTTACAAGCATTTGGGTGCCGATGACGTGGTCAAAACCAACGTAAAGAAATGGTTGTCTGTCGTGCCATTCCTTTATGGGGGTGGTGATATTCTGGAGAATAAGCTTGGGACTACCCTTATGGATTAAACGTTCCACAAGGCGTTTATGGCGTTCCATATCCAGAGTGTAGACCAGGTAATCAGGTTCGGTGGCCAGGGCTTTACGCAACTGAGCCTCCTGAAGCCGGATATCACCTGGGTGCGAGCAGTAGGTTCCTAGTTCATAGCGCAGGCCTATTTCATTCATTCGTCTTTCAAATGAAAGGACACTGCGTTTCCAGTAGTCTGAAAGCTGTCTTCCTGGATAAATAAAGGCAATGCGGACGGGTTCTTTTTGTGTTTCAGGCGTAATGGGGACACCTTTTGCAGCGACTATTGCCTGAAAGTTTTGAGTAATAAGTGACTGTTCGGGATGCTCCTGATTAAGCTCCTTCAGGCTTAGGTAGGTGCTGGCCAAGGCTTGGGTGGTGGTTGCTGCAAGTATGGTTAGGGCAAGAAGTATGGGGGTGAGGTGTTTTTGCATGGGGTTGCAGTATGTCATATGGCCAACTGGAGACGGAATGCTAAGGACTCTGATTGTATTGTTTATCGATAATAATATCATTTCACAACTTTCCAAAGAACACAATAGATTTATATGGTTGGCTTGGGCAAGCTAACTGTCTTGAAATTTAGAGGGGAGAAAAGGCAGGGCAAACGGATGATAAACCTTCTACGTTTCTTCGCTGTGATCTGTATGTTCGATTGCAATCTGCCTGAAGGTCTCCTGGATTTCAAGGAAGACTTCAATGAGACGGGGATCAAAGTGGCTACCCTTCCCGTCAGTGATAATAGCCACTGCCTTTTCATGGGAGAAGGCGTCTTTATAGACACGCTTACTGATAAGCGCATCGTAGACATCGGCAATGGCCATAAGACGACCGGCAAGCGGGATATCTTCCCCACTGAGACCCTGCGGGTAGCCGAAGCCATCCCACTTTTCATGGTGGCTGTAGGCAATTTCACTGGCCAGAGTTAGAAAGGAGGTGGTATCCTTGCTGCCAAGGGCAACCTCTGACTTAACTATGGCATCCCGGCCATAGGTGGTATGTTTTTTCATCTCCTCAAACTCTTCAGTGGTGAGTTTTCCGGGTTTTAAGAGGATTCTGTCTGCAATTCCAACCTTGCCGATATCATGGAGGGGGGCCGATTTGAACAGGAGGTCGATATGGTTGCTGTCAAGTATGTCCCGATACTCTGGTGTTGTGGCCAGTACTTCCGCCATGGCCTTCACATAAAACTGGGTACGCATGATATGCTGCCCGGTTTCGTTGTCACGGGTCTCAGCAAGGACGGCCATACCGTAGATGGTAACATCCTGGGTATGGACAAGCTCCCGGGTACGTTCTATAACCTTATGTTCAAGGACACGGTTCTGATCGTAGAGTGCCAGGTGGGTCTTTACCCGAGCCCGGACAATGAGGGGGCTGATTGGTTTAGTAATATAGTCAACTCCTCCTACCTCAAAGCCCTTTGCTTCGTCCTCATTTTCACCTTTGGCGGTGACAAATATGATGGGGATCTTCTTTGAGATAACACTTTCTTTGAGGATATTGCAGACTTCGTAGCCGTCGATACCTGGCATCATGATATCAAGCAGGATGAGATCCGGAAGTGGTTCTGTCTGCGCAATACGAATGGCATCATGACCGTTGGTTGCAATCACCAGCTCATAGTGCTCGCTTAAAAAACGTCCCAGAAGGGTAATGTTTGCTGGAGTATCATCGACAATGAGGATTTTTTGTTTGCTCAGGGACACAGCATTCTCACTCTTGTTACAATAATAGTTAAGGAATCCGAGGATTCTGTGGGCTGTCAGCCATGAGTACAGTGAAAGAACTCCATATCTGAAAAAATATTATCAGGTATTTCATTTATTGTGAATCCTTTTATAAAAGGAGACTCTTTTTTTTGATAAATGAGTGTGGCTTCTCAAAACGCTGGCCTTTCGGAACAACTTGGCTGGTGAAGGGGGGGGATGGATTAGAGCATGTAAACATCAAAGCGGCTGTTTTTCATCTTAATGACATGGCTGGGAGGTTCATCGTGAATTCGTTCAGCACCTTTGGGACGTTTGACCACAACCCGTTTTCCTGCGCACTCTAGGGCGCTCTGTAAGAGTGTGGCAGTGTCTCTGTCGTCACCCACTAACGTCCTGATTGTACGCATCTCTATCTTGTTGAGGGCGCTCTTGCTACTGTGGGGATACATGGGGTCGAGGTATATGGTGTCGGGTCTTCTTGTGCTGGCTACTTCCTGAAAGATCTTCTGGGAATTTCCATGGATAAGGGAGAGAAGATTCTTGACCTGTTCCGGGATATCCAAGGAGAGGCGGGCGCGGCTCAAGCCATCCTCCAACAGGGCGGCAAGAAGCGGAGAACGCTCTATCATGGTAACGGAACACCCCAGTGAGGCCAGGATAAAGCTATCTATGCCAAGTCCTGCTGTGGCATCTATGACCGATGGCCGTAGTCCCGGCTTTATCCCAACAGCTCGGGCCAGGGCCTGTTTAATCCCACCACCCTTTTTTAAACGGTAGCGAAGGGACTGTGAGAGGAAATCCACCAAAAGTATGGGGCCCGGTCTATTTTTGTTGTCGTGTTTCAGTTGAATTTGTAGCCCTTTTTCCGTATATACAAGGAGCGCATCGTATTTCTCCCATTCCAATCTTGGAATTAGGGGCAATTGCAGTTGCCCGGCAAGGGTTCCAGCCCTTTCCTTGAAGGCGGAATTGTCCGTTGTGCAGACTACTGCCAGGGATAGGAAGGGGTGCTTTGTGATCCTCGATGATGGTTTCATTGTGGGGCAGGACGTTTCTTTAAAAGATATGGAACCACTAAACAGAGTAAACCTACAATAGACAAAGAATAGCTATAACTACCCAAAATAGAGAAAGATGGAAACCGAAAAAAATCAGAATATTGAAGTTGTGGCGATTATCCCGGCCCGCTATCATTCCAACCGTTTTGAGGGAAAACCCTTGGCACTCATTCATGGAAAGCCCATGGTTCAGCATGTGGTTGAGCGTGCCCGGACTGTGGATCTGCTCAGTAGAGTCGTTGTGGCAACGGACGACCAACGCATTGCTGACTGTGTGGCAGACTTTGGCGGAGAGTATGTTATCACCCGTGATGACCATGTCTCTGGCTCAGACAGACTTGCCGAGGCTGCGGAGTTGTTAGATATCTCAGAGCATGATGTGGTGGTGAATATCCAGGGAGATCAACCCCTCTTTGATGCCAAGGTGATCGAACAGGTGGCAGGACCTCTCCTTGAAGATCCTTCTCTACCCATGTCCACCCTGATCTACAAGATTGTTCGGCCTGAAGAGATAGACGATCCCAACCATGTGAAGACGGTGTTTGATCATGAGAATAACGCCCTCTACTTTTCCAGGTCGCCGGTACCCTTTCAACGGAATCCTGAAGAGGGGATCAGCCCGACTTACTATAAGCATTTAGGATTTTATGCCTATCGAAAGGGTTTTCTCTTAACCTTCGTGGCCCTGCCCGAGGGGGAATGGGAACGCTTTGAGAAGCTGGAACAGCTGCGTGCTCTGGAATATGGCTACAGGATCAAGGTTGTGCTCACAGAACATGACTCCATTGAGGTGGACACTCCCGAGGATCTCAAACGGGTTGAGGAATTTATTCGGTTAGGTACCCGTTGAGAGTCTGTTGAAATGGAACCTGAAAGAGTATTCTCCTTCACGTTAAATATGAAATATCATCTGCTATGTGTGCTGCTTGGCATCCAGATGGAATATCTTGAATAATAAAAAAAGGATACACAATGAGAAAAAAAATTACCGTGATTGGTGCTGGAAACGTCGGGGCCACTGCTGCCCACTGGGCTGCGGCCAAAAGTCTGGGCGATATCGTGTTACTGGATGTCGCTGAGGGTATCCCCCAGGGAAAGGCCTTAGATCTTTCCCAGTCAGGGCCCGTTGAGGGCTTTTGTTATGGAGTTATGGGCAGTAACGATTATGCCGATACCGCAAACTCCGATGTGGTAATTATCTCCGCAGGACTTGCCAGAAAGCCTGGAATGTCACGGGATGATCTGCTGGCCATAAACGTGGCCATAGTTAAATCCTGTGCCGAAGAGGCCGTAAAATACTCTCCTGACTGCGTCCTGATCGTGGTGACAAACCCAATCGATGCCATGGTTCACACCGCCTTTAAGGTGACCGGCCATCCCAAAGAGAAAGTGATCGGTATGGCAGGTGTTCTTGATTCCGCCAGATACAGAACATTCCTGGCCCAGGCCTTAGGCGTTGCTCCCAAGGATGTAAATGCCCTGGTACTTGGTATTCATGGCGATAATATGATGCCCATGGTTCGCCTTGCAAATGTAGCAGGTGTGCCCATTACTGATCTCCTCTCCAAAGAAGAGATTGATGCCATTGTGCATCGCACCCAGACCGGTGGTCTTGAAATCGTCAATCACCTCAAGACCGGATCGGCATTTTATACTCCGGGGCTTGCAGCCGTTGAAATGGCCGAGGCCGTTCTCAAAGATTCTAAACGGGTTCTTCCCTGTGCGGCCTATCTTGAAGGTGAATTCGGAGTAAATGGATATTTTCTCGGTGTGCCCGTGGTTATTGGTGAAAAAGGGGTCGAAAAGATCCTGGAATTTGAACTCACCGATGAGGAAAAAACCGCCTTACAGCTCTCTGTTCAGGCCGTTGAAAAACAGATGGCAGCAACGGGAATCTAGCCCTTGCTGAACTCAGTCGGAGAGAGAAAGAAAGATCAGGATGGGGCTGATGTGGCCGAGACCCTTGGCCGCATAGGGGAGAAATCTCTGGCCCCACTTGATCTGTTGCCCCATGGGGATCTTCGTGAAAAACTGGTGGAACTGGTTTTGAGTGGAGTGCCCCCCGGGGTTCCATCCAAAAGTGCGTCTGACCTGCAACGGGTACGAGATGCACTGGCTGCTGCACCCACGGCTGAGCTAAACCTGGTGGTCTTTGGCGGAGGCACCGGACTCTCCACCATCATTGGTGGTGACAGTCGTGCCGACTCCTGGATTCGTAATCCATTCTCAGGCCTGAAAAGCATTTTTCCAAAGACCAGATCCATCGTCTGTATCACAGACGATGGTGGCTCAACCGGGGAGCTGCTGAAGGACTTG
>CAYWMZ010000064.1:0-8674 GCA_964459485.1 uncultured Desulfocapsa sp.
GTTAATGATCTTTTCTTTCACAAGATAGCCAAAGACATCTTCCTGAATAGCCAGGTTAAAACCGTTTGCAACCAGTCGGTCAGTTACTGCCTCAGATACGGAAAGGTTACGGCGGTATGCACCTGCGAGTGAATCGGCATAGGTATAGTCGGCAAAGGGCAAGATAACGATAGTTTGTCCTTGACCTGCGGCATTTGGATCCGGAGGATTTGGCACATAGAGGGTCTCAACAACAGTCTGGCCGCAACCCATAATGAGTACCGCTGACAGCAGATAGAGTAAGTATTTGAACGGCTGCATAATTTTCTCCCTGAGGATTCGTGTTAAATCGTAACTTTTAATTGTATAGATTTCTTAAATAATACGCGGCTTAAGAAGGATGATGAGCTCCCTTTTTCTATTAACTTTTTCCTCGTATCCGAAGAGATATTTAAAAAACGGAATATCACTGGTACCAGGTACAAATGTACCATTTTCTTCGTCAACATTAGAGATTAGACCACCAATAACCAGCATTTCACCATCTTTGACTTTAACAGTAGTGCTCATCTCCCGAACATTGATTATTGGGAGTCCAACCTGGCCGGCACCAACATCTCTGTATTCAATAGGTTCTTCGAGTTCAGAGGTTACTGGTACAAGGTTGAGAATAATTTCCTTGTCATCGAGAATATTCGCAGTTAAAGCCATACCAATACCGGACAGAACCCTTTCTGTGTTCACGGTATAGGAGATAGTTCCGGTGGTGCCATCTACGTCTGATTCTATACTATCAATATAGGTAACATTTCGCCCAACAGTTATCAGGGCCGGTTGTCCATTAAGGACACTCAGTTTGGGATTAGAGAGGATCGTTGTCTGTCCCTGTTCTTTTACAGCATTAAGGAAAGAATCAAATGAGAAGGCGGCAAGGGAAATGGTTGCACCACCTACGGCAGTTGCACCATTTGTAATGATAGTAGCAGCTGAAATACCAGAGGTTGCAGCAGATCCTGCAATATTTGATAAGATGTTGCTGGATACCTGAGAACCCGTATCCCCGGTAATGGGGGCGGCTAACGTATTATCAAGAGTAACGTTACGTCCATTGGTTTGAGTATTTGTATTGGTATTGCTACTATTCCAGGTATTACTGCTGTTAGTATTGTTAGTTGTATCGCTGGTACGAGAATTACCAAATAGGAGACTTCCAGAAGCAACAGACAAATTTTTCAGAATCATGTTCCAGTTCAGTCCGATGGATGAACTGTCATTCAACTGAACCTCAATAATTTTTGCCTCAATAGAAACTTGTTTGTAGATAGATTTCTTCAAGGCTGTTAAATACGCATCAACTTTTTTTATGATAGGACGAGGTGCTGTTACCGTTATAAGTCCTAGGTGTTGGTCGACTATATAATATCCAAGACCAGCGGTTTTTTGGAGATGACCGGCTTCTTTACTTGTTGCCTTATTCTCGTCGTTGCCGTCTGTAGCAGAATCCGTTCCCTGACCCGTTTTGTATCTCCTTGCGGCGTCGTTTTTTCCAGCACTTGTTGACCCTTTTTGAACATCTTCGGATTCTCTGCGGTAGGACCATTTGTCCATGATAGTATCAAGATTGAGTTTGATATTTTCCCAAATGTTAAACTCATTTCCTTTTGAGTCGAGACGAATTGTTCCTTCAATATTTGAGGCGGTATCATTACTTCCCAAAACATTACCACCTGTGGCAGTTTCAAAAAGTTGTTTGGTATACGGCATTGCAATATGAAATTGTTTGGTTTCTTTATATTTTACCACAATAGTGGAATTATGGATTTCGTGATAATAGTCGACTTGCCGAAGAAGATTTTCTATTGCATCATCAAAATCGTCATTTGCATTTATATCAACATCAACATACACATATTTGTCAACATCACTAGCCCATGAAACACTCATCTTTTTCAGTGCAGCAAGACGCTTTAGGATATCCCACAGAGGTTGCGGTCCCTGGGTGGATCGAATGGAGGCACCAACCTTAATTGCCACGTCCTTCTCGACTTCTTCAAGAGCATCTTTACTCCCGGTACCAACCATGTAAGAGGGCTTCTGGTACTGTACAGGTAGTTGATTCTGCCGCTCTACTTTTTGAACTGGAGCAGGCGGAGCATCCGGCAGAGCCACTTCGGGTTCAGCTTTGTCTGGGACACAGGAGCTAAGAAAAAACAGGAAAACAAGAAGGCAGCTTAACTGCATCACTGATGTTTGACGCTTCATGGAAAACCCCTTGGGCATAGAAAAATATAGTATTTTATTCATCTCTAAATACGGTTTCAGCTATAAATTATTGGCTGATCTGGCTAGTGTTCATGGTCAACCGACCACGGATATATTTTTTTAATCCTGGTACTAACTGATATCCGGAGTACAGCAGTGTCTTATATTGCTCTGTAGCTTTTTCGGTTTGCCCCATCTTGTCTAAAATTCGAGCACGGGAAATCATGGTATCAACGGTATCATTGTAAGTATCAGAATACTTGTTGAGGAGTTTCAATGCGGCTTCCGGCTGACCTTTCTCTTCGGAGAAGGCCGCATAGCTAACCAGGGCCTCTTTCATTGCAGGTGTACCACTGATACTCTGTGAAAAGTACTCCATAGCTTGAGAAACATTATCCATATTTGCAGAGGCGATAGCGGCATACAGGGCAGCCTGATAATTTTTAGGATTAAGCTTGAGGGCCTCTTTGGCAAAATACACACACTTGGAATTCATCCGCAGATCAACCAGGTAGAGAGAGGCTAGGCGATTGGCAATCTTATCATTTTTGGGCCAAAGCTTGAGTGCTTTTTCGTAGAAGGCGGCGGCGTCTTCCAAATCCCCATTCGTTTCCTCAATTTTTGCACGATGAAGGAGCTCTTTGGCCTGCATCATCTCTGCTGATTGATTTGTGGACTGCCGTATAATAAGAGCTTCCTGTTGAATTACTTCAACATCTGCCTTAAAAGAGAGATTGTCGCTGGCCCGTTCCGGCCAGGAGAACTTCTTTTTTGCGGGGTAGATAACTATGGTGTTGTGACGTTCTTCTTTTTTCAGATCTTTAAGGTTGAGAATAATGTCCAGGGCAAAATCCCAGGGGACATCATTAAGCGCCAGGGTGAGAGAACCGGTGACCGAATCGTCAACTATCAAGTTGACGCCACTGACCTGTCGGAACAGTCTGAATACATTGTGGAGATCTATCTTGTAAAAATCAACACTGATGCGAGTAGATTTATAGCCGGAAAACCCAAAGGAATCCTCCATGGCCTCAGCCGCTGTAACATCCTCTTCACTCCCCTGAGACTTGTTTTCTAAAGCCGCTTCAGAAGAGTCTATAAGGGCATCCAGCGTTGGGTCAGAAACCAAAGCCTCAGCATCACCTGTCTCCTTTTGAGGCTGAACAGTCTCCGCAGGTGCAGCTGTGGGTTCTTCATCAATAGTCACCAGCAAACCCTGCGCCACACTCTTTATACTGTATGGGAAGAGTCCTTTTTCGTTCGCATCAAAAACAATGCGAAGGCCGGTTCCTCTGGTTGCAACCCTGATTTTATCAAGCCGGGTACCAACATTTTTTTCGCGAACCAGTTCCGCTCCATCGATGTTATCGATATCGATAAACATGGAGTCGGGTAAGCCATCTCGACCGGTAGCCGTATCCTCACGGTATTCTGTGATTTCCTGATCTGACTGGAGGAGAATTTCAATCTGTTTTCCGTTGTTACGGACAACAATGTCATGGAGTGTAAGGCCAGCCTTAGATGCCTGGGTTGTTTCCACAACAGCTTGTGCTTCTTTCGGAAAGAGACGAATGGATAGGTCATTTTCTATCCTGTCTACTTTGTAGCTATAGTCCTCAGCAAGCGTTATCTCAAAACGTGTGATTTTAGGGGTTTGCTCGTCAAGTGATGTCACTTTGAGTGTTGCAAAATCATTAGCCGGTAGAATATTCTCAACATCTATTGCAGGAGCGATATTTGCTTCTGCAATATCTATAACCAGTCGGGCAGGAGAGAACAGCTCGTACATAGTATATGCCGGAGAACTATCTCCCTTTAGAACAAGAAGCAGGTTGTTGTCTTGAACATCTGCTTCGATGTTTTGAATAGTGTATATTCCCGTTTCTGCCAGCTCGTCCATTCCATGAACAGTACCTGCAAAGAGTAGGGAAAGAGAAAAGAAAATGGCCAGAGAGTATGTGGAAAGGTTCTTATGCATTGTTTATTTTTCTCCATCTTTCTTGAGGAGCATAACGATCTTGCTGGTTAATTTTTTGCCAGACCTTGTAAAGGCGGTCTCTTCAATAATGACTTCATTGGCGTGGATATCAGTTATGGTTCCACGCTTCCCAATTTTCATTCCTGTCTGGAGAATATATCCCATTCCTGTCGTATCCTCAGCCATTGCAAAATCATTGTTTTCAGCAATAACAATGGCTACAAGGTTTAACTGTCCCGGCTCAAAAAGCTGCATTCCGGAAAGCTGTTCTGCTACAGGGACAATCTCATTAATATTTGTAGCCGATGCCTTTTCCGAAATAAAAGGAACAAAAGGATCAGCCCTGTTCTCTATGTGATACACGAACAGAGGAGCTGCTAGCTGCTCCGTTAGAGCCAATGTATCAGCTGCTGAGTTGTCTTTTGCTACGGCAGGCCCAGCGAGAGCAGTTGCTGCTGGAGACATGCAAGTCAATCCAATGAGCACCACAGCTGAAAAGTTGACAAAACGTCGCAAGATAGGTGGAGTTTGATTTTTCATAGGTAGCAGTATTATTTTCTTCTTCTCTTCTTATCCGTTGGTTGACTTCTTTGGACATTAGTGAACTGGTATGTAACCAAACGACAATTTGATTCAAGCAACATCTCAGCCCCCTCCTTCTTTGGCCCACCCATGGTAATGTTGGCCACAGTTACGATTCGATCTAATTTGCTAACTTGGTCGAGAAAAAACCCCATGTTGTGGTACGGTCCCCGTACTTTTATATCAACTGGAATCTCGGAGTAAAAATCTTTCGGAATTTCTGCACTCGGTTTGAATGTGAGAAAGTCGAGGCCAGAACCACGGCCCAAGGCTGATATATTTGTCAGGAGGCGGGGGATCTCTTTTTCTTTTGGGAGCAATTTGGATGTTGTTGCATAGCTTCTCTGGGTGGCGTCTAGTTCAGACAGTAGCTTAGGACGATCCGCTGCTTTCTTTGTTGCTATATCCAGCTCTTTAGAAATGGCTATTTTCTGTCTATCCAGGGCCATACTTCTTTTATTGTGTGGCTGTAACCATAGAAAATAGAAGAGGACGAGTGGGACGATAAAAAGTATCACCGTTATCCCAATTTTAAAATTGCTTTTAAGGGGGATATATTTTTCGTCTATGAAGGTCGCTAATGCGTTAGTCTTTTTCATATACCAAAGTCTTTATTCAGAATTCTAGTTGGTTGATTGCTGGGTAGTTTGCTCTTTACTCTTCTCCGGGCTGACAATGGAGCATGCAAGAGAAAATGTTTTAAGATCTCGCCCGGAAACCTTTGCTAGCGAGGCATCCGAAAGATTTACTGTACCGATATAAGACGATTTCTTCAGGGAATCCATAAACTGTGCCACCGTTCTGTTATCTAAGGCAACTCCAGTAATGGATAGACTGCTTCCTTGTTGCTTGAGAGATTTCAACCACATTCTTTTGGAGTCAACTTTTTTAGCAACTTCGTCAAGAATGTGAACTGTCACAGATGAGTCTCTTTTTAACTTTTTAATGATCCCTATCTTATTTTCCAAATCCTTTTTTGCCTGCTCCAGTTGTTTCATTTCTTTCAGGATTGGAGCGAACTTCTGTTTCTCTTTCTTAAGTTTTGCTATGGAGGTTTCAATATTCTGAATCTTACTACTCTGAACAAAGGCAACCGCACCGAGAATAAGAAGCAGAAAAACCAACAGTGTTGATACAATGACGATCTGATTACGCGCCTTAGCACGTTTTTTCAGCTGGCGTATGGGGAGGAGATTAATTCTTAGCATAATTGCAGCCTATATAACTGATGGACGGATGGCAATCCCTGTTGCAATTGCCATCTCAGGCCCAACAGTATTGAGGTAATCCGGGTCAATTTTCTTTGAGTTAACAGTCATGTTGCTAAAAGGGTTAAAAAGCTCCACCGGCAGTTCTGTTTCATTTTTGAGGAATTCTACGAGACCGGAAACTTTAGAACCACCGCCGCTGAGCACCAAGCGGGCAAGCGGGGCATCCGCATGGTTGGAGTGATACAGATCTATGGCTTTCTTTATTTCCAGCACCCACTGGGTACAGGTTGAAGAAAAGATATCTGCGATTTCATCCTGCTTCTCTCCAGCAGGAATGTGACCCAGTTTCAAAGCCTCAGCCTCTTCGAATTCGAGATCAAAGGCTGACTGGATTTGCTCTGTTAACTGCCTGCTGCCCACCACGATATCCCTGGCAACGACTGACACACCGTCGGATATAATATTGATGTTCATTTTTGAGGCGCCAATATCCACCAAGGCAACATTTTCATCCTTGGGATAGTTGTATTCGTAGGTATTTTCCAGGGCAAAGCCGTCCACGTCCACAATCACCGGCTTCAGGTTCAGGTCTTCTAGCATCTCAAGGTAATCGTCAACGATCTCTTTTTTAGCAGCAACCAGCATAACGTCTGTCCGTTCCAGATCTTCAGTGTTGGTCTTGAGATCCTGAAAATCAAGGTAGACATCATCAATATCAAAGGGGATGTACTGTTCGGCCTCTGACTGGATATGTGCCTCCAACTCGTCATCTGACATAACGGCAAGGTTAACCTTTTTTACGATAACAGAATAACCCGATATCGAAAACCCGACCTTCTTTTTCGTGATTTTCAGATTCTTAAAGAGCTCAGCAATCGCCTTTCCGACAACCTCAGCGTCGTTTAAGGTACCGTCATCCACCGCTCCCTCCGGAAGCGTCGCACTCCCAAGATTGACAATGGCATATGCCTTGTCGGTTCGTTTGAGCTGGCAGACCTTAATTGCGTGTGAGCCGATATCGATACCGACGACAAGGTCTTCATTGGAAAGAAAGGGCAGATTCATGATTGTCTATGTTTATCCATGAGAAAAATACTTATATCTGCAACCGTGTTATTTCACACGATTACAAGCATTGGTGACTAGCTCATATTAAGGACATAAAAAAAAACGTTTGTCAAGGTAGGTGTGTCGAAAAATTGATTATTTTCTTCTTGCTAAAACAGCTAGTTAAGAAAACGTCGATCTTAAAATACAGTTATTTGTACCATATGTAGCAGGTCTCCTCTCTGGCGGCTCACTATATGGTGTATTTTTCCTATATTAGCCCATGAACTGAAATTACTGATTTTATTTTACTTGTGTGAACTATTTAAGTGGGCATCTTGAATTTGATGTTACTTTCGTGTAGTTTTGATCTGCTGGGTAAGGAGAGAGTTTTGGGCTGTGTCGCGTCTCTTCCCCGACTATTTCTAAGGAAAATTACTGATTGTTGCAGCAGCTTGCTTTATACAGACTTGGCATACCTGCCAGGTACAGAGCTGGCTTTGTAGCAACAACTTATCATTAGTGAAATGGAGTTTTAGTTGTGAGTGGAAAAAAATCTCAAAAATCAGTTGTACGTGAATATACCGAAGCCATTATCATTGCCATTCTCCTAGCCTTATTTATTCGGAGCTTTATTATTCAGGCCTTTAAAATTCCCTCTGGCTCAATGCTGGAGACCTTGCAGATTGGAGACCACCTATTGGTGAACAAATTTATCTACGGTGTGAAGCTTCCCATGGTAGGTACCGTTCTGATCCCCTGGGAAGAACCCAGCCGTGATGATGTTGTGGTTTTTAAATTTCCCAAGGATCGATCCCTTGATTATATTAAACGTGTTGTGGGGGTCGCAGGTGACACTATTGAGATGAAGGACAAGCAGCTCTATGTCAATGGCCAGGCTAACAGTAACCCCCATACCCATAACACCGATACCAGTATCATGCCGGCAAGTAACAGCCCTCGTGATAATATGGGGCCGGTGAAGGTTCCTGAAGGATACATATTTGTTATGGGGGATAACCGAGACAATAGTTACGACAGTAGATTCTGGGGTTTTGTCCCACTGAAAGATGTCTTGGGCAAGGCCATGATACTCTACTGGTCTTGGGATTTGAACGAACCGTTGATGTCGCTTGACAGGTTTAGCTCTATCCGCTGGAGTCGAATCGGCGATATTGTTCGTTGAAGAGGCAATTATGGAAAATATGAAAGAAGGCTACAAATTCCTTCATAGAGATATTCTTGGTATCGAACAACTCTCCGTTGCAGATATCTTTCACATATTGGACACCGCTCTTTCCTTTAAAGAAATATCCAGTCGTTCCATTAAAAAAGTCCCCACTCTCAAGGGTAAGACTATCATAAACTTTTTCTTTGAGCCCTCCACCCGAACCCGGCTCTCTTTTGAAATCGCCGCCAAGCGTATGAGTGCGGATACCTTTAATATTGCAGCTTCCACCAGTTCAGCCACCAAGGGGGAAACCCTTATCGATACTGCCCGCAACCTTGAGGCCATGAACCCCGATATTATTATTATCAGACATGGCAGTTCCGGGGCTCCAGGTCTGCTCACCCGCCATGTAAAGGCCTCAATTATTAATGCAGGAGACGGTAC
>CAYWMZ010000065.1:0-8669 GCA_964459485.1 uncultured Desulfocapsa sp.
AGATAAGTGATCATAGGAACCATTTTGAGCTCTTTTGACCTACATCACTCCTTTAGAACCTATATATAATAGTATCACTTGGCTTTTAAAAACTATTTATGGCCCGAAGTCTCAGCTCCCCAAAAGAATGGGAGGTTAAGTAATACTGTTCAGCCCTGACAAAGAGCTTGCTTTTTGGGTCACTAGCTGATAAAGCAACTCATATAATAATTACTCCCAAGGAAACAATGAAAAAGAAGAACCCTGTTTTTAGCTTTTTTTCCTCTGTAAAGCTCGCCCTTATAACACTTTTTCTCCTCTCTGTTACCTCCATCGTAGGTACAGTGATACCGCAGAAAGAAAATCTCGACTGGTACATCCACAACTACAGCGAGACCACTGCCAGGATATTCCAAGTTCTCTCTATCCCGGATATGTATAACTCCTGGTGGTTTCTCGGACTTCTGGGCCTTCTGGCTAGCAATCTAATTATCTGTTCCGTTGACAGATTCCCAGGAGTTTGGAAACAGATAAAAGCCGATAACTTGGCCACAGACCTAAAACGCCTGCAACGAATGCGGCTCTCTGCGACCTGGGAGTCAAAGAAAACAGAAGAGGCCCTCAGCGGTGACCTGTCTACCGTACTTTCCAAAAAGGGCTGGAAAACCACACAGCGTAAACGAGAGAACTCCCTCCTCCTCTTTGCACAGAAGGGAGCAATGACCAGGACTGGTGTTTATATTGTCCATGCCTCTATTCTAGTAATCTTCCTAGGGGCCATTATTGGAGAAATGTATGGTTTTAAGGGATCTATCATGCTCCCTGAAACTCAGGCTACCGATTCTATCTACCTGTTTGGTACTGGGCAGCCAATCGATCTTGGATTTACCGTTCGCTGCGACCGATTTGATATCGAATTTTATGATTCTGGTATGCCCAAAGCCTACCGTTCCAAATTATCCGTCTTAGAAGACAACAAGGTTATCCTGGAGAAAAGTATAGTAGTTAACGATCCACTGACCTATAAAGGAATTACTTTTTATCAGGCCAGTTATCAAGGTTACGAAAACTTCCTCCTCACCGTCACTAACCAGCAGACTGGTGTTACGGAGAGTGTCACCGTGCCATTCCAACAACAGATTGCACTTGGGGAACATAACAGTCGTATTGGTATTATTAATGCCGACACCATGGGAAAGACGGTTACCCAAATGAAGGTCTGGTATAAAGACGACCAGGGCCCTGCCTCAACCTTCTGGGTTAATGCCGGAGGTCAGGTAACCATTGAACGCCCAGATAGCAGATACACCATTGCTGCCAAGCAGATGTATGCCACCGGACTCCAGGTCGCCCGTGATCCTGGGGTGTACGTGGTGTATTTCGGCTGTTTCCTGATGATCCTTGGCCTCTTTATTGCCTTCTTTATGTCGCACAGACGCATCTGGATCCTCCTTGGTACAGAGAATGGAACCAGCACCATTCTCCTCAGTGGCAGTGCCAATAAGAACAAGTTCGGCTTTGAGAAGGACTTTGGCAAAATTGCCGACAAACTACAGGAAATAAGTAATTAATAGACAGACCGTAACGATATAAACAGTCAAGGCAGGTGCAGAAATTTTGCTTGCCACAAATACAGTATGGAAGACCTTTTGCGGCTGAGGAGTAGCAGCGCAAGATCTGACTTCCATTGAAATTGGAGTTTCCTATGGATAGTTCACAGCTTTTGGGTATTACAACATTTACCTACATGTTTTCCACCATTTTGTATGCCATTATATTTATCTTTAAGGCAAAGAAACTTGAACGAGTAGCCACCATTTTCACTATTTTGGCCTTTCTCGTGCAGACTCTAGGTATTATTCTGCGCTGGCAGGAATCATATACCCTTGGTTATGGTCATGCACCACTTACCAATATGTATGAATCTGTGGTCTTCTTTTCCTGGACCATTATTTTTCTCTACCTCCTCATTGAATGGAAATTCAAAACCCATGTGATTGGAACCTTTGCGGTACCTTTTGCCTTTTTGGCCATGGCCTACGCCTCATTCTCCTCGGATGTCCACAAAGAGATCAGCCCGCTGGTACCCGCCCTGCAATCCAACTGGTTACTGGCCCATGTCATCACCTGTTTTATGGGCTATGCCGCATTTGCCGTAGCTGCAGGGCTTGGTATTATGTATCTTATTAAAAACCTCAGTGACTCCAAACAGACCACCAACGACCAGACCCTACTAGGTACCCTGCCTCCACTGAAAGTTATCGATGATATCACTCATAAAACTATGGTGTTTGGCTTCCTTTGGCTCTCCGTTGGTATTATAACCGGTGCCATTTGGGCCAATTCCGCATGGGGCACATACTGGAGCTGGGATCCTAAAGAGACCTGGTCTCTCATTACCTGGTTTATCTATGCAATTTCCCTTCATGCCCGTTATACCAGGGGCTGGGGTGGAAGCCGCATAGCCTGGCTTGCAATATTTGGGTTTGTCTCCGTTATCTTTACCTATTACGGAGTCAACTTTCTGCTCTCCGGATTGCACAGTTATGGTTCACCTAATTAACTCCGTTTTCTTGACAAACCTTTTTAAAAGGAGTTATATATCTTTCAATGAATCATCACTCAGCCTATAGCTGGGTGGATACTAAAACTGGAGGAGATTTGATGAAGAAAGTTACACTGTTTACCGTGGCAGCAGCCCTGGTACTTGGACTCTGCTTTACTGGTATGAGTTTTGCTGGAGACAAGGGCCCCGCAGATATGACTCTGCATTCCACCATTGATGGCGCAAAAAAGGCCAAACCAGCCTATTTCCCACATGCCAAGCATCAGGAGAGGATTGAATGTGCGATATGCCATCACAGCAAGGGTGCCGATGGAAAGCAAGTACCTTATGTAGAGGGCCAGAAGAATGAGAAGTGTGAATCTTGTCATAATAAGGCTGCTGGCATGCCCAAAAAATTAAGCACCTTTAAAGCTGTTGCCCATGCAAGATGTAAAGCTTGTCATAAGGCCAAAGATAAGAAGCTGGCCAAGTGTGGTGTCTGCCATACTAAGAAATAAGGTAACTATTCAGGGCACGTCATCTTCGGCCCTTCAACCCCTTTCATAGAGCGTAACTCTTATGAAAATGGCTGAATGACCGAATCTAACGCACCCTGAACAGTTACATTTCGTGCTTTTTCTGCGTTCCTTACTGGTACGCTGAATAGTTACGAAATAAGAACATCTTCTAGATACTCGTTGTGGACGATCTGCCGTCTTTGGCAATCTGATACAAACGAAAAAAAGGCTCAGCTTTACGCAAGTAAAGATGAGCCTTTTTTTGTATTTAAAGAATGGATTTTTTCTGAAAGGATGGCAAAATGGATCCCAACTGCGCGGGAACACACAGAAGTCGTCTGTGTGTGTCTGTTGCACAATAAGAAATTGCTCTTGTAACGAGCCGATTTCACAGATATCGGTATTTCTACACAAAGAATAAGAAAGGTGTTCAATTGCGTAATGTCAATAAGACCTGACGAGACAATTGTTCAAGCCCGACAGCTTCGCTAACCTGCTTGTATTTTGGAAATATCCCCAACCTTCAGAAACAGCTCTGATATTGCCGTGAGCAAATTGAGACGATTAATACGAACAGCTTCGTCTTCAGCCATTACCATAACCTCAGCAAAGAAATTATCAACGGGTGTTTTCAAGACTAACATAGCAGCCAATGCTCCGGCATAGTCTAATCCCTCCAGGAGAGGTTGGGATTCGAGACGGAGACTGCCATAAACTGCGGCAAGCTCGATTTCTGCCTTTTCTGTGAGTAAGCTTGCATCTACGGCAGTCTCACTGTTATCCTTGATGATGTTACGAATTCTTTTATATGAGGCAGCAAGAACAGAGAAATCTTCCTTGCCACATATGGCAGTGAGGGCCTGTATCTTCTTTACACTGTCATTGACATCATCAAATTGTACGGAGCACACAGCCTCCACGGCCGCTGCATCCCCACCAAGAGCCACCTGATCGTTGATAAAACGACCACGAATAAAAGCCAGCACCTGGCTTACTGTTTCAGAACTACCATCAACCTTTTCCCCGTAGAGCGACAAGGCCTTATGAACCACATCACTGATGGATAAGGCCCATCCAAAATGTTCAACGATATGGATAATTCCAAGGGCAATTCTTCGTAAGCCAAAAGGATCAGTTGTGCCAGTGGGGATCTGTCCAATACCAAAGCAGCCACTGAGGGTGTCTATCCTGTCAGCAAGGCCGACCAGAGCACCAAGGGGAGAGGATGGGAGTTCAGCTCCTGCTCGTTTTGGGTAGTAATGCTCCTGTATAGCCAGGGCCACAGCTTCAGACTCGCCATCTTCCAAAGCATAGGCACGTCCCATATTTCCCTGTAGGGAAGGGAACTCACCCACCATATCAGTGAGGAGATCAGTTTTACAAAGCCTGGCAGCACGGCAAGCATCTGCATGAAAATCGGGGAGGAACTGTTCGGCCAGAAGACCTGCAAGTTTGACAATACGATCAGTCTTATCAAGCATGGTTCCCAGTTGGGCCTGAAAAATAATCCCGGTCAGGGCGGCAACACGATCTTCAAGTTTCTTATCCTTGTCCCCTGCAAAAAAGAAGAATGCATCCTCAAGACGGGCTCGAAGCACCCGTTCATGCCCGGTACGGGTCAGTGCAATATCTTTTACTTCAGTATTATTTACGGCAATAAAGTTGGGTAACAGCTTATCATCCTTGTCCACTACCGGAAAATATTTCTGATGCTCACGCATGGAGGTGATAAGTGCCTCATCGGGAAGTTGCAGAAATTTTGGATCAAAACTGCCACAGACTCCAAAGGGTTTTTCAACAAGATTACAAACTGTGTCCAGCAAGGCATCATCCACTGCAACCCTGGCCTTCTCTGGATCAAGGGTCTGACTCACGGCGCCCTCCACCTCTGCAAGAACAGCTTGGCGTCGCTTTTCTGGATCGGTCTCAACAAAGGCCTCAGCCAAAGTGGCCTGGTATCCGTTAACACCAGGGATCAGCACCTCATGATTCGCCATAAAACGATGCCCCCTACTCTTGTTGGTGGCAGTCAGGCCCTCATACTCAAAATCAATCACCCCACCGTTATAGAGAGCAAGCAGCCACTGTATAGGTCTGGCAAAGGTTGATCTGTTGTCTCCCCAACACATGGATTTGGCAAATGAAAAACCTTGCATTAAGTCAGTCAGCAGATCCGGCAGAAGCTCGCCGGTGGCAACTCCCTTGATTTCCAGAACCAGCATCAGATAGTCACCCTTATCCGTAGGCACTACCTTGAGATCGGAAACATCTGCACCTTTTGACCTGGCAAAACCGATGGCCGCCTTCGTGGCATTGCCATCACTGTCAAATCCTGCCTTGGCAGATGGTCCCATCAGCTCCTGGATGGAATCGGCCTGGGCATCAATAAGATCCTCAACCAACAGGGCAAGCCGACGCGGTGTGCCCAGAGTCCTCACCTCACCATGATCAAGCTGTAATGCACTGGCCTTCTCAAGAAAGTTCTTTTTTAACTGGGCCAGTGCCGGTTTCTGAAATCCGGCAGGAAGCTCTTCGGTACCTATCTCAAACAGTAATTCAGACATAATCTTCTTCTTTGGGTCAATATTTAGGTTTGTGATACAGATTCAGCAAAATCCGCTAAGAAACAGCACATCTGGGGTTCCTAGGAACTGGATTCCATGGTAGCAAAAGTTGAATAGCCCTGTGCCAGATTTTCAACTTTGATTGAAAAGGATTTAATCGCATCCTCGGCATCAAGAAGAGTTGCAATTCTTCGAGTAAGCGACTCGACGGTCATGCTACTAGCACTTCCGACAGGGGCCATCTCCTGTTCTGCATCGATGCCCTTTTCAATAATTCCAATAAGATCTTCAATCCATATGAAATTTCTGAACTTTACAGCAGTAATGGCCCTACCCCACTGTCCAAGGGAGCGAGGGAGGCCCTGGCCCTGATTACTTCCCGGGGCTAATGGTAGAGATATGGGTACCTCTACCCGAAACTCCAAATCGTCCTGCTGTTTAAGGGAGCCATGCATACAACAATCGTAGCGACTGGAGTTCAGGGTTTCAGGATCTTCAGCACTGCTCCTCAAAAAGTAGGCAAAGGACATCTCAATATGGGCCGCCTCTGCCTCGAGTTTCTCCTTCATCTCTTCCAGAATCTCGTGGAATTTGCCAATATCAATGGCACCATGGAAGCGATTCAGAATTTCCACAAAACGGCTCATATGAGTTCCCTTGAAATGATGGGGAAGATTCACATACATATTAACCGTGGCAATGGTCTGCTGTCTGGAATGGGCCTTATCGAGAACAGTTACGGGGTAGGAGATGGTCTTCACCCCCACCTTTTTAATATTGATGCGGCGGTGATCCTCCTGGTTCTGAATATCTTTCATGGCGAGATAAGGCGACAGATATGAGGGGCTGACAAGAAACTCAGCCTCCATAGAATACGACCTGGGCGTTTTTAGGACAGATGACTCCGAACCGCCTCTTTAAGATCATTAATATTAGACGATTTCACCACATAGGCATCTGAGGCCCAGGCACCAAGATCCTGCTTATATTCATTATAGGCAGAACTCAAGATAACCGGTAGCTTGGGGTCGGCCATCTTCATCTGACGCAGGGTCTCGATGCCATTCATGCCTGGCATCTGGATATCAAGGATAACCAGATCCGGTGATTCATCCTGAAATTTCTGTAGCCCTTCTTCACCAGTATAGGCGGAAATCACCTCGTAGCCTTCATCTTCGAGTTCCTCGCGATAAAGCATCTGGATACCTTCTTCATCATCAACAAGTAAGATCTTTTTCATTGAGAACCTCTAGGCTATTCTTTCAAGTGACTCACGCAGGTAAGAAGCTGCTTCCTCGGGTGGCATGGGATTGATATAAAATCCGGATCCCCACTCAAACCCTGCAATGGATGTGAGTTTCGGAACAATCTCAAAATGCCAATGGAAATGCTTCATATGCTGAGAACGTAAGGGCTGAGTGTGAAGCACAAAGTTATAGGGTACATTGGGGATACAGGCATCTAGACGACAAAGACTCTCTGAGAATATTTCAGCAAGTGCCATAAGCTCCTCATCCCCCTGCTCATGATAGGCAGAAGAGTGTTGAAGGGGCAAGATCCACATCTCAAAAGGTGTTCGCGGTGCAAAAGGAGTGATGGTGATAAAGTGCTGGTTCTTACAGACAACCCTCACATCCTGTTTCAGTTCCTGACTGATAATATCACAATAGACACATCGCTCTTTATAGTTATAGTAGGTCAGTGCGCCAGTGAGTTCAGATTCAATCTTTCTTGGCAATACCGGCAGGGCCACAAGCTGCGAATGGGAATGCTCCAGCGAAGCACCTGCTGCCTTACCATAATTCTTAAAAATAAGAACATAGCGAAATCTAGTATCATGTTCAAGATCCCTGATTCTATCTTGAAATGCCCTAAATACCAGAAGGATATGTTCAGCAGGCAACTCGGAGAATACATCTTCGTGATTGGGTGACTCCACAATGACTTCATGGGCACCAATACCATTCATCTTGTCATAGAGTCCCTCGCCCTCCCGATTGAGATCTCCTTCAATAACAAGTGCCGGATACTTATTGGGAACAACACGAACTTTCCACCCGGGTATATCGGCAGTATCGTTGTCGCGACCATACACCAGAACTTCGTGGGGGGTGGTGTTTTCATTCCCAGGACAGAGTGGGCAGAACCCACCGGTGGTTGGGGTTTCTGTAATGATGAAATCAGAAGGGCGCTTTCCACGTTCCCTGGCAATAATTATCCAACGTCCAAGGACGGGATCTTTTCTCAGTTCCGGCATTTAAACTATTTCCCCTGAGCCTTTTCCTTAGACTCCTGTGTGGTCTTACACTCTATACAGAGGGTGGTCACAGGTCTGGCTTCAAGACGCTTCATACCGATGAGTTCTCCACAACTTTCACACTCCCCGAAATCACCATCTTCAATACGCTGCAGAGCCTCATCGATTTTGGAAAGCAGCTTCTGTTCCCTCTGCCTGATTCGCAGTTCGAAGTTTCGCCCTGATTCTGCACTAGCCCGGTCGTTGGGATCGGGTATATTTCCAGATTGATCGTTTAACTCAGCCAAGGTTCTTTCAGCCTCCTTCAGAATATCATCCCGTTTACCCTCAAGCTGATTCTGAAAACTATCCAATACTTTTTGTTCCATCAAAAAACCCTCATTTTAAACATATACATAACTATGTAAGCTAACAAGAGACGTCCACCTGAGATTACTCCGGTCGAACAAAAGTCCCGCTCTTTCCGCCAGTTTTTTTCTTTAAACAAATATCACTGATCACCATCGATTTATCAACGGCCTTGCACATATCGTAAATGGTAAGGGCCGTAACTGATACAGCCGTTAAGGCCTCCATCTCCACTCCAGTCTTACCGGTAATTCCAACCACTGCTTCAATTGCAATCTGACACTCAGTATCAACATAGCTAAAATCGATACTGATCTTTGTTACAGCAAGAGGATGACACAGGGGAATCAGGCCATCCACCTTTTTGGCCGCCATGATACCTGCCACCCGGGCAACACCTAAAACATCACCCTTGGCCATAGAACCGCTTTTCACCAGGTCATAGGCCTCACGGGACA
>CAYWMZ010000066.1:0-8557 GCA_964459485.1 uncultured Desulfocapsa sp.
GATGTTGTATAGAAAGAATAATAACTTTTTCTATCAGGGCTGAGGCTGCTTCTGGAAAAGATTTTTTATGGGAGCGTATCGGGAGGATACCATTGGGGGCGGGAAGTAAATTCAATCCGTTCTGCGCTGCGAGGGTGCAGGAAAGAGAGTCTACTGGCGTGCAGAAACATGGGGTCTCCATCTGCTCCGGTTCCGTATAAAAAATCCCCCCTGATCGGGGTTCCTAAACCTTCGGGATGTGCGGCATGGAGGCGGAGCTGGTGGGTCCTTCCCGTTTGGGGGGAGAAGAGGATCAGGCTTCCACCCTCCAGTTCTCCAATATTTTTCCAGTGACTTATGCCAAGCTTGCCCCGGAGTGGATCAAAGATCTGATACGGCCTGTTGCTCGGATCGAGTCGGAAGGCAAGTTCGATGCTGCCCCGTTTGGCACTGATTTTTCCATCCAGCAGGGCAAGATATTCCTTACGAACCAGACGCTCCGCAAATTGTATTGAGAGAATTCTGTGACTGCTTGCGGTTCTGGCCAGGAGCATAATTCCGGAGGTTGCCATGTCCAGGCGGTGTACTGCGGGCTGTTCGATACAGTCCGGGTATTGCTCTCTGATCTGTTTCACTGCACATTCCTGCTTGTCTATTCCCCGGCCGGGAACGGCCAACAGTCCGCCCGGTTTCTGTATCACCCAAAAATCCGGGTCGGTGTGGAGGATCTGGATACGTTTCATTCCGGCACCTCATTTTTGCTGCCGCACAGAAGAAAGCCGAGGATGGGGCCGCACTTGTCGTCACAGGCAAGATAGAATTCACCCTGATGTCTGGTGGCAGAGCGGTTGCTCTTGCCCCAGTAAAACTCCAGGAGCCCAAGGGGGCGGAGACCATGGAGGGCCGCAAAGTTGAGGAGCTTGGGGGCGCAGCAGTCTCCGCTCCCCGTTGGAATACCACGATCAGAGGGGAAAAGATCGGTGAGAGCGCACTGTTGTCCCTTGAAGTTATGGAGCCTGTAGAGGCCATGGATATCCTTCATAAGCTGCTGCGAGAGTTGTTTTCTTCTTTGCAGGATATCTGCACGCAGGAGTGGCGAAGTACTTGCCGCAGCCTCGCTCCCTAGGGCCTTGATTGCTCTTTCCACTGGATCGTTGAGGCGTGTAAAGGCATCCACCGCAAAGAGGGGAGGTACCCAGCCTTCCAGTTGCCACTGTCCATTATACTGACCAGAAAAGGCCTTGAGAGTTACGGGTTCACCGTGGGCTGATCTACATTTCAGAACCCCAAACATCTTGCCCCGAGCCGTGCCGTAGAGATACGGGGTGGCAAGTTCTCTGTCCATATGTGCCATCAATTCTTGTGCTGCGGCCAGGGCCGGGCTGCGTGGCAGACTGTGGTCGCCATTGCAACTCTTGCAAAATGCTGATTGATGAGTCAGAGTCTGTTGCATTTCATTAGTTGGGCAAAACAAAGGAGCCCCTCCAGATCATGGCAGTGAGGGGAGGAGGAGATTGGCACGCCAGTTGTTAGTGGTCTGCATTCGGTTCTGGGTATAAATTAAGGGAGCTGAAAATGAGAACGTCATAGTACCCATTCCTGGCCTGTTTAGCGATTGAAATATGAGCGGAGGATTTGTGCCATAATCCTTGTTTGCAGGAGTTGTGAAAACTGGTAGTATTTGTAGCGAAGCTCTTATTCTTGTATCCATGTTAAACGTATAAGCATCCTATGAAAACGCTGTGGCGTATCCCCGATTTCCTCGACCTTGAATATTTTTTCATCCAGGATAGACAACTGGTGGAAGAAGAGGGCGGCAATGTGCTGCGGGAGCGGGATCGTACGCTGTATCTCAAGGCAATCGCCCCCCTGCTGGACGAGGGAGTTGAGCCGGAACGGAGCTGGTTGATCTGGCGCTGGCTCCAGGAACGCCGCAGTATCGAGCGTGAACATTCGGGCGGACAGGCCCTGCTGCCGGGTAGGATGTGGTACGAACTCTATGGCCTCTTCTGGTCGATTGTTTCCTTTCTAGCCCTGTTGTCGGGCACTGGTCTTGCCTGGTCTTTTTTGAGCTATTCCGGTACGCAGCCGGTGAACGTGTCTCTCTTTCTTCTGGTCTTTGTGGGGCTGCAGCTTGTCATTTTGAGTGCGCTTTTTCTGGTACTTGGCTATCGCAGACTGCGTGGTCTTGATCTCAGCAGTTCCTTGCTGCTCAGTATGGTGAGCCGGGGCCTGAACTCCCTGCTCTTTAAGGTGCGGAAGTTTGGACTTGGGAATGTAGGGGAGGGGCGGCGCAGCCAGTTTGCTGCGGCCCTGGCCACCGTAAAAACCCGTAGTAAAGGCTATGGGGCGCTGTTTGTCTGGCCCCTGTTTCTGCTCTTTCAGCTCTTTGGTATTGCCTTTAACTGCGGGGTTCTGGGAGTGCTGCTGATCAAGGTGGCAAGCGCAGATCTGGCCTTTGGCTGGCAGTCTACTATTCAAGTTTCTGCGAGCTTTGTGTCTGGATTGGTACAGGGAATTGCCCGGCCCTGGTCCTGGCTCCTGGGGGCAGGGAGCTATCCGAATTTTGATCAGGTCGCAGGCAGCAGAATGGTGCTGAAAGACGGCTTCTATCACTTGTCTAGTGCGGATCTGGTTTCCTGGTGGCCCTTTCTGTGTATGGCTGTCTGTTGCTACTGTCTCCTGCCCCGTGTGCTCCTCTTTGTGGCCGGGATTCGGGGACGGAATGCTGCCCTGGCCAGGGTTTCATTTCAGAGGCCAGACCACAATCAGCTCGTGCACCGGCTCCTCAGTCCCCGCCTGGAGATTCGCCCGGAACAGAAACGTCAACCCCCGGTGCAGCCTGCCCCCACTTTGGAGGCTTCCGCCCCTGAAGATGTGGAGGAGGTGGCCCAGAGGCTCAAAAGCCTTGCCGTGAATGGCTCGCTGCTGGCCCTTATCCCCGATGAACTCTTTGAGGAATGCGATGTGGCTCTGCTTGGCGAGTTGAGTCAGCAGGTCTTTGGCTATGATATCAGTGACACCGTACGTATCAATGAAGAGTACAGTGGTGATACTGAACTCTTCGAGCGGTTGCGGGGAGAGGTTGCCAGCCCCTGCTCTGCTCTGCTGATCCTCCAGGAGGCGTGGCAGCCACCCATTCAAGAGATGCTCAGTTTTCTGCGTAAGTTGCGCCTTTCGGTGGCAGAGGAGACAACAATTATTGTGGCACTGGTGGGCAAACCCGATTTGGAGACCCTGTTTACCCGGGTTACTACAAATGACCTGCGTATCTGGCAGCAGAAAACGGCAGGTCTTATGGACCCCTGTCTCCAGGTCACCCCTCTGGTGCAAGACTGATGCGAGACACAGCCATTCCAGAGTTTGCCGTGGTAGGCCATCCCAATGAGGGGAAATCCTCTGTTTTGTCCACCCTGGCAGAAGACGATTCCGTTCGGATCAGCCCCATGCCGGGCGAGACCAGGGAGTGCCAAACCTTCCCTGTGACCATCGACGGCCACGAGATTATCAGGTTCACCGATACGCCGGGCTTCCAGAATCCTAGAAAAACACTGCAATGGATGCAAGACTATAGAGGCAGCGATGAGACCCTGATTGCTGATTTTATTGCAGCCCATGTGCGGGATCCTGATTTTCAGGATGATTGCAAGTTACTTCAGCCCCTGATGCGCGGTGCCGGGATTATTTTTGTGGTGGATGGTTCAAGGCCTTTGCGCAATATGGATAAGGCAGAGATGGAGATCCTGCGTCTCACCGGTTGTCCCCGCATGGCCATTATCAACTGCAAGGACAAGGAGACGACCTGGCTTGGGAAATGGCAGTCCGAATTCAGGAAACACTTTAATTCGGTGCGACTCTTCAACTCCTGTCAGGCCACCTACCGGGAACGCATTGAGTTGCTGGAGAGTCTGAAGGGGATTGATCAGGATCTGCAACCGGTTCTCAATCGGGTGGTGCAGGCCTTTCGGGAAGATTGGCAGCAGCGCAATAGTCAGGTGGTGGATTTGCTTTTAGACTTTCTGGAGGAAGCAGTATCGTACCGGCGAACAGCTACCCTTGGCAGTGGTGCCGCCGAGGAGGAGCTGAAACAAAAACTCCACAGGCGTTATGAACGATTTCTACGGAAGCGGGAGAAGAGTTGTCAGCAGAAGATACGAACTCTCTATAAACACAACATCTTTCAACTGGAATTGCCCCCGCAATCCATCTTACAAGAAGACCTTTTTGCAGAGAAGACCTGGGAGTTTTTGGGACTGAAGTCTTCGCAACTGATCCTTGCCGGGGCCTTGAGTGGCGCCGCTGTGGGGGCCGGGGTGGATGTGGCAACGGCTGGCATCTCCTTTGGGGTCTTTTCGGCCCTTGGCGGATTGCTGGGGGCGGCAGGAACGGCCTTGAAGGGGCAATCCTTCCTGTCCCATACCCGTCTTTTGGGGATGCGTCTCGATGCCCGGCAACTCCAGGTGGGGCCGGTGAAGAATGTCCAGCTGTTCTATATCCTCCTTGACCGGCAATTGCTCTTCTACAGTCATACCATAAACTGGGCCCATGGCCGCAGAGATCGGAATAGTCAGTTGTCTAATCTTACGAACCTTCCTGAAAAAGCAGGATTTAGCACGAATTGGTCATCATCTGCCCGTACTCTCTGTGAGCGCAGTTTTACTGCAATGCAGGAGGGGGCATTTTCCCATGAAGGTGGTTTGCGCAATGATTTTGCCGCACTCATTCGCAGGACAGTGGAAGAGATCTAGTTCCCTTTTGGGGATCGGTTGCAAGTTGGTGTTAAACGTAATGTTTAGAGAATGCTGAATAATTACATCACAAGTTTAATAACGTCGAAACAATTTTAGTACTGTATAATTGAAATGTGTTCATGCCGTCTGCTGTCAGGAGCCATGAAAACGCTCCTATATTAAGAAGAACTGTAATCCAGAATACGAAGCGGAATTCTTGTTTTTTGGATTTGTGCCGTAATTTTTGTTGGGCGAAAATAGCACCGGGCCACCCTCCAACTAATGATAATAGGTGGAGGGTGCGTTCACTTGTACGCCATGCTCCCCTTTGAGCTGCTGATTTGTCAAAAGCATATGTTGCGAAGGTTATTACGCTACCAGCAAAATAGATAATGAGAAGGGGTAAAGGAAATTTTCCAGTAATAGCAAAAAAGCTGATAACAAAAAGAAAGGCTACGGCAATGATAATTGAAAATGGCACATTTTTATACAGTGTGTCGCCAGGTAGTGTCGCTTTTTCAGCACAGATTCTACCATTCTTGTCAGTGGTAAGAGAGTAAGTAACCTCTTGATTAGGTTCAGGGCGTCTGGAACGATTGTTGAACGCAGAGATATGTATAAAAACCTGTTTTCCAGTAGCATTTGGAGCGATAAAGCCGAACCCTCTATCATTATTCCATTTCGTTATTTTTCCCTTGGTACGCATACGTTCATTTCTTCATAGGGTATCTTCTCGTTAAATCGCCTCATCCATGCGTACCGAAGAGAGGTAGTCGAGTAGAGCGGACTCCAGCTCTGTTTCAAATTGGATGGCAAATCCGGTGACGGTACTGATGCTATTGTCCACGACACGCATAACCGTAGCCTGGCCCATGGTCATTTCCAGACCATATTCATCAAAGATCTTAAAGCAGATAGCTTCTCCGGGTACGGGAAGGCTGCTGCTACTGCGTACAAATGCGCCACTTCTGCTAACATCTTTCACGGATACTGCATAGGAACCAGAACCTTTAGAGGCCTCGATGTACAGATCTCTGGTACCAGTCTTTCTGGGGTGGCTGCGCTTTTCCTTTTCCATTCTTTTCCTCTACTGCTGATACGACCGTTTGGGAACTCTGGGGATACTCTTCACGACTTCAGGGTATCACAGCTTGAAGTGAAACATCAAGCATCGAGAACAGTGTCTCAAAAAGAGGGGTACTCAGGGCTTTGGAGCCGGATACTTAACAGCGTTGAGAAGCATCTTCTCTCTGGCGCAGTGCAAGGGGTTTAGGTCAAATTTGTCTGCCAGCATGGTGAGATAGATCATGACGTCTCCCACCTCCTCTGCAATATGCTTTCTGGTGCTATCGTCAACCCTTCGGCTTTCTTCTCCTTCCATCCACTGAAAGATCTCGGTGAGTTCTGCCGTCTCAACGCTCAGGGCCATGGCCAGATTCTTGGGGGTGTGGAAGGGCTGCCATTCTCTTGCTGCGGCAAATTTGCGCAGGCTTTCCTGTAAGTTTTCCATGGAGTGTGGTGTTTCTGTTGGTATTTATCGTCAGATTCTGGTAATTATTTTTATGCATTCCATAAGGTACTATTGTAGCACCAAAGCGCAATGGACTTTTACCCTTAGCACTTGAGAAACAGATGAAAAAAATATTTGGCCCGTTGCTGGGCTGTCTGCTTGTTATATCTCTATTGGTTCCCGCCATTGGTGTTACAAAAGAGATCCCAGATTCCAAGGTGGATATTGCACGCGACCAGCTCATTGGGTATATGCTTGCCAAACAGCTCCCCGTGATGCATTTCAGTGAAAAGGTCATGAACAAAGAGTTGGCTCTGGCTGCATTTGACCTCTATTTGAAACAGTTGGATTTTCAAAAACGTTTTCTGTTGCAGGCTGATGTGGATATCCTGACGACATATGGGCCGGATATTTCGAATAATCTTCTGGAAGGGAGTATCGTCCTGCCCGAGGTGGGCTATGGGATTCTAGTTACCCGTATTGCCCAGGTGAAAAAGATAACCGAGGAACTTCTGGCGGCCGGTTTTGATTATAACCGTGAGGATCAGCTTGAAACAGATCCTGAAAAACTGCACTATGCGGCCAACTATAAGGAACTGCGTTCCAGGTGGAGAAAAATCCTTAAGGGGCAGATCATCTCCCGCTACCTGGATCTGGTTCAGGAGCAGAAGGAGGGTGTCGTAGAAAAGGGGCAGACTGCTAAGGCACCTAAAACTGACAAAGAAATGTGGGCTGAGGCCCAAAAAAAGGTGGCCAAACGCACTACCAACTTCTTCAATCGTCTTCATCAGGAGACCCTTCAGGATCATTATGACCGCTATTTTAATGCGGTGGCCAGGGCCTTTGATCCCCACACCAACTACATGGCTCCCGCAGGCAAAGAAAATTTTGATATCCATATGCGGGGCAGCCTGGAGGGTATCGGTGCCCTGCTTCGTGAAGAGGACGGCTACATTAAGGTGGTCAATATTATTCCCGGTTCTGCTTCAGCCCGCCAGGGCCGTTTACAGGCCGAGGATATTATCCTTGAGGTGGCTCAAGGGGACAAAGATCCGGTGGAGATCACCGATATGCGACTGCGAGAGGCAGTACGTCTTATTCGCGGCCCTAAGGGGTCTGTAGTGCGCCTCACTGTAAAAAAACCGGATGGAAGCAAGGCTTTTATCGCCATTCAGCGTGACGTTGTGCAGATCGAGGAGACCTTTGTTAAATCCATGTTGTTGCAGAGTCCGGGTGGTGAAAAGGTTGGCTATGTGATGATTCCCAGTTTTTACAGGGACTTTGAAAAGACTCGCCGGGGCTCAGATGATGCCCGAAACTCCACAGACGATACCAGAAAGGCCGTAGAGGAACTCAAAAAACAGGGCATCAGCGGCCTGATCATTGATCTGCGTAATAATGGCGGTGGTTCCCTGCTGGATTCTGTGGATACTACGGGACTCTTTATCCCGGAAGGGCCTGTGGTTCAGGTCAAGAACAGCTATGGTGAGAAGCGGATACTCAGTGACGAAGATCCCTCTGTCACCTGGGGTGGGCCCTTGCTGGTACTGGTCAATCAGTTCTCGGCTTCGGCATCTGAGATCCTGGCTGCTGCCCTCCAGGATTATGGGCGGGCCGTTATTGTGGGCGGGGCCCATACCCATGGCAAGGGGACGGTGCAGACTATCCGCAATATGAATGATAACCTACCTCTACTGCGTATCAAGAATTACGATGACCTCGGGGCGGTAAAGGTCACAATTCAGAAGTTTTATCGCATCAATGGTGGCTCCACCCAGTATAAAGGTGTGGTACCCGATGTCATCCTCCCCAGTCTTTTTCAGCACCTGAAGTCTGGAGAAAAGTATCTGGACTACTCCCTTCCCTGGGATCAGGTAGATCCGGTACCCTTTAGGAAATCTGTTGTAAACTATGATCTTAATCTCCTTGAGGCACATTCCCGGAAACGGGTCGCAAAGGATGAGGGCCTGCAAGTAATCGCCGATGAGGCCGCTAAGGCCACCGCCCGTGCCGAGCAGACCACGATCTCTCTGAAACTCTCTGATATGAAGGCCAAGCGCAAGGAGGCCGAGACTGCTCGGGAAAAGATCGGTGCCCACTATTTGAAATACCGTGAGGAGCAGAGTGTGGAGAATGGAGATGATCCTGAGACGTCCTCAAGCGAGAAGCAAGATAAGGACAAGTGGAAGAAAGAGATACAGGAAGATCCCTATATCAATGAGTCACTCCACATATTAGATGACATGTGAGGGATAGTACGCATTTGAGAAAAGAAGCATTTTTAAAATTTTCTTGATTAAGATGCCAAAAAATGCTAAATCTCGATCCTTATGAATGG
>CAYWMZ010000067.1:0-8486 GCA_964459485.1 uncultured Desulfocapsa sp.
TTTTAGGATGGCCTTCTTTTCGTTGTGCTGTGCTGTGTAGGGATCATGGAAAAATTACGATCAGGATATACCACTGGTGCCTGTGCTGCAGCCGCATCCAAAGCAGCAGCTACTCTGCTGCTAAGCGGAGATGCCAAGGAGAAGGTGGCGATACCGTTTCCTGATGGTTCCCGGGTTCAGTTTTCCATCATTCAATCACAGCTTAGTGGGTCAGGCGCAGGGCGTGCTGCCACGGCCTGCGTAATTAAGGATGCTGGTGATGATCCTGATGTGACCAATGGTGCCAGGATAGAGGCTACGGTACGCTATAGTACCAAGTCGGATTCTTCTGCACCGGAAGAGGAGAATATAAGTATCCTTGGTGGTAAGGGGGTGGGCCGGGTGACAAAGAGGGGTCTTGCCATTGCCGTTGGCAATCCTGCCATTAATCCGGTTCCACAGAAGATGATACGGGCAGCACTTGCTGAGGCCTTGGCAGAGGCAGACAGAGAACGGAGATGCCCCCTGACAGTAAGCATCTCCATTCCCGATGGGGAAGAGTTGGCCCAAAAGACCCTTAACTATCGTCTAGGTATAGTGGGTGGACTTTCGGTTCTTGGTACCACCGGTATTGTTCGCCCAGTCTCGGCTGATGCTTGGACGGCAACCATAAGCACCTCTATGGATGTGGCCAGGGAGGCAGGTCTTAAAGAAATTATTCTCTCCACAGGCCGGACATCGGAACGTGCCGTTGAGGAGGTTCTTGATTTTCCTGAAGAGTCCCTGGTGATGATGGGGGATTACCTCCATTTCTCCCTTGTCGATGCCGCCAAACACTCTTTTAGCCGAATTCATATCGCTGCCATGTGGGCCAAAGTGATGAAGGGTGGGATGCGGATTCCCCAGACCCATGTACGAAACGGTGCCCTGGAAGTAGAGGCTGCCCTTGTCTTTCTTAAGGAGCTTGGGGCTTCTCAGCAACTCATCAATGGACTGAAGGGTTCAAATACGGCTCGTGAAATCTACGGACGACTCCTGGATCGTGGCGAAAACGGCATGGTTCAACGGGTGTGTGAGGCTGCAGCACAATATGCAGAAGAGGTGTCAGGGCTGGAGGTGGTTGTGTATCTGGTGGATGCCTCCGGGAGTATTGTTGCAACAACAGCAAAAGGATGAAGAAGGTGACCTCTGTTATTACTCTCCTGGGTATGGATGGGACTGACCGTGACTGGCAGTTGCTAGCGGCCCATCTGCCACGGGCCGTTGCCCTGGTGGCAAGCCGGGATCTGTACGAAAGGCTGCTGGAGCAGTATCCCGAAGAAGAACTTCCCTTGCAAATACCTGTTGTTCCGCTGAAACACTGTTTTTATTCCATAGGGGAGTCTCTTGAGCGTGGAAATGTACTGGTTCTGGCAACCGGTGACCCCCTCTTTTTTGGGATCGCTCGTCGGATACTTGAAAGATTTCCGAGTCATGAGGTCTCTGTTCTGCCAGCCCTGTCTTCCATGCAAATTGCCTTTGCACGCTTTAAGATTCCCTGGGATGATGTCCGTTTTATCAGCCTCCATGGTAGAGAATTGCACGGCTTGGCAGCAAAAGTGCTGTGTCATGCAAAGGTTTTTTTTCTCACCGATGGTCTGAATAGTCCCGATAGTATTGCCAAGAGATTGCTTAAGAGCTGTGATGCTGAGCTGCTTTCCGGGGTCAGTTGTTATGTTGGGGAGTGTCTGGGGAGTACTCGGGAACGTTTATTCAGTGGGAGCCTGCAAGAGATGGCAGCTCAAAGTTTCAGGCAACCAAATGTGATGATTCTCCTCAATCCCGAGAAAGGGGGTGAGGAAACAGGCTATCCTGGTTTTGGATTAAAGGAGAAGGAAATTATCCATAGCCGTGGATTGTTGACAAAAAATGAGGTACGGGCTGCTGCCATCCATGCCCTGCGGCTTTGCAATGATGGCACGCTTTGGGATGTGGGCGCTGGATCCGGTTCTGTGGGGCTTGAGGCAGCCAGGCTCTTTCCCTCCCTCCAGGTCATAAGTATTGAAAAGGAGGCGTTACAATGGCAGAATATTCGTCAAAATATTCTAAAGTTTAAGGCGGTCAATATGCAGCTGGTGCAAGGAATGGCACCGAATGCGTTGCTGGATCTGCCCCGTCCTGAACGCATTTTTGTGGGCGGCAGTGGCGGAAATCTTGATACTATCCTACGCCATTGTGTACGTTCTCTGGCCCTTGGCGGAATCATTGTGGTCACAGCCGTAATTGCCAATACAGCAAAAATGGCACCCCAGATTTTATATGACCTGGGTCTTGAAGTCGAGATTGTGGATATTGCTGTATCCCGTAGCACCTATCCATCCGGGGAAGAGATTCGTTTTAACCCAATTAAAATTATAGTCGCCATAAAATCGCACAAGGAGTCAGTCCATGAGCCCAAATCCTGAACAGAAATACCCTGTAGCAATCGTTGGCGCAGGGCCGGGTGATGTCGATCTCATTACCATAAAGGGCAGACGATTTCTGGATGAGGCTCACTGTATCGTCTATGCGGGCAGTCTCGTGAACAAGGCCCTGCTGGAAGGCTGCAAGGCAGAGATTCATGACTCCCAGGGCCTTGCCCTCAATGAGATTATCAGCCTGTTGTCCACGGCATGGCAGGCAGGGAAACGTGTGGTGCGGTTGCATACGGGCGATCCTTCTCTCTTTGGGGCCATAAAGGAACAGATGCAGGCCTTGGATCGTCTTGCTGTCCCCTATTATGTGGTACCTGGCGTCAGTTCTGCCTTTGGTGCTGCTGCAGCCTTAAAGGCCGAGTTGACCCTGCCCGAAGTTGCTCAGACCGTAATTATAACCCGTCAGGAAGGGCGCACTCCGGTGCCTGAGTTTGAAAAATTGCGCCTTCTGGCCTCTCATCAGACCACCATGCTCATCTTTCTGTCGGTCTCCATGATGGATAAGGTTGTGTCTGAACTTGTGGCTGGGGGCTACCCTTGGGATACACCTGTTGCCATTGTGGAAAAGGCCACCTGGGAGGATGAGTCTATTCTCCTGGGAACTCTTGAGGATATTGGTGCCAAAGTGTTGGAGGCAGGTATCCGAAAAACGGCAATGATCTGTGTTGGGAAGGTCTTTGCCGATACCGACCTTGAGGCGGTATCCAAACTCTATGACAGGAATTTCAGCCATGGCACCCGAGATGCAAAAAAAAAATAGAACGCATGGGTTAATAGCTGTATTCACCGGAAACGGCAAAGGGAAGACCACAGCCTCACTGGGGCTTGCCTTTCGGGCCCTGGGGCATGGGCACCGGGTCTGTATTATCCAGTTTATTAAGGGCAGCTGGAAATATGGAGAGTTGGAGAGTGCCAAAAAGTTTTCCCCTCAGCTTGATTTTCATGTGATGGGGCGGGGCTTTACCTGGAAATCCGATGACCTTGATAAGGATATAGAGGTGGCCCGGGAGGCGTGGCAGTTTGCCCGTTCCGTGATTGAGGAGAATAAATATCAGCTAGTGATTCTTGATGAACTGACCTATCTTCCCCATTACAAGATGATTGAGGAGTCTGAAATTTTAGAGGTACTGAAGGCTAAGCCACCGGAAATGCATGTGGTCATTACCGGCCGTTATGCATCCAAACAGCTCATTGCCTGTGCCGATCTGGTGACTGAAATGAAAGAGATAAAACATCCATTTCATTCGGGTGTCAAGGCTCAGAAGGGCTTTGAATTTTAACTATTTTTCAGGGTGCGGCAGATGTTGACACCTTGTTTGATGCTGGCTATTGTGTGTCAGATGTTGTGGACGAATACATTTTATAGTGTTGCTATGGTGTTGCTGGAATTGTACTGTACTTCCTGGAGAAAGGTTATGTTTCAGGGGGATTATCATATTTAGAAGTGGAGATAAATAATGGAATCATTTGATGTCCTGCTCGATCGTTCCACTAAGGTTCATGGACATATTTGTGCCGGCCAGGTCATTGGAGTACGGATGTCCATGATTGGTCTTGAGGCCATAGGTATTCAGGATCCCAGGGGACTTGATCGCAAAAAACTCTATGTGCTGGTTGAGATTGATCGTTGCGCCACTGATGCAATTCAGTCGGTCACCGGTTGTAGTTTGGGGAAACGCTCTATGCGTTGGATCGATTACGGGATCATGGCAGCCACCTTTGTCAATCTGGACACGGGAAAGGCCGTACGCATTGTGGCCCGGGAAGAGTCGCGTGAACTCTCCAAAAAATATTGTCCCGAAGTAGAAAATAAATATCAACGCCAGCTTGATGCCTATCGGGTTATGCCGGTGGACGAGTTATTTACCGTCGATGCTGTTCAGGTGGATATCCCCAAAGAAGATATGCCGGGACGGCCCTTAAAACGTATCCAGTGTGAAGGCTGTGGTGATTGGGTTCAGGATTGCCGGGACGTGGACATGGATGGTAAAAATCTTTGCCGGGGCTGTGCCAACGGGAAATATTACTCACCATTGAGTTAAGAGGAACTCTGCTTTTTCTGTTCTGGCAGAGGATCTACTCATCACCGAAAGAAGTATGGAAATATTATGATAACACTACTTGACTATGGTGCGGGCAATGTCCGCAGTGTCAGAAATGCCATCCGCAAGCTGGGTTACAGCGTGCAGGATGTGACATCTCCTGAAGATATACTCACTGCCGAACGGCTCATTTTTCCAGGTGTTGGCAGCTTTGGCTCTGTTATGGAACGTTTGCAGCGGGATGGTTTTGTGGCCCCGCTCATCGAAAGGATGCACTCAGATAAGCCCATCCTTGGAATCTGTGTGGCCCTGCAGGCTATGTTTGAAGGGAGCGAGGAGTCGCCTGGGGTTGCCGGGCTTTCCATTTTAAAGGGACAGATAAAACGCTTTGCCGTATCCGATCTGTCTGTACCTCAAATTGGCTGGAATGGTGTGAATCTCCATCGGAAGTCGCACATTTTTGACGGCTATAATGCGGAAAAACTCTACTTTGTCCATTCCTATCGTGCAGAGCTTGAAGAGATTGATAAGGAGTGGCTGTTGTGTAGCACCAACTATGGTGAAGAGTTTGTGAGCGGGGTGCAAAAGGGCAATGTCACCGCCCTCCAGTTTCATCCTGAAAAAAGCGGGGTTGCCGGTCTTAATATTCTTAAAAACTATCTGGAATCATTGGCCGATGATAGCCTTGAAGTCTCCTTAAAAACGAAGCAGAATCCTCCAGAAGCAACTAAAATGGCAAAACGTGTCATCGCCTGCCTCGATGTTCGCAGCAATGACAATGGAGATCTGGTTGTTACCAAAGGGGATCAGTACGATGTGCGTGATAAGGGAGAGGTGCGTAGTCGCGGGAAACCCGTTGAGCTCGCCAGGCGCTATTACGAAGAGGGCGCAGATGAGATTACATTCCTGAACATTACCGGTTTCAGGGATTTCCCCATGGAGGACCAACCCATGTTGGAGGTCTTGCAGCGCACCTCGGAGAATGTTTTCGTCCCTCTGACCATTGGTGGTGGCATTCGCGAATTCACCGATAGTAACGGCAAGGAGTATAGCTCCCTGGACGTTGCGGCAGAGTATTTCCGTTCCGGTGCCGATAAGATCTCCATCGGTTCCGATGCCTGTTATACTGTGGAAGAGTACCTCAAGAGTGGTAAAAAGACAGGAAGGAGTTCCATAGAGCAGATCTCAATGGTCTATGGCGCTCAGGCTGTGGTGATCTCTGTTGATCCCAGACGTGTCTATGTGAAGAGTCCTGATGATACCCAGCACAACTGTATAAAAACCAAAACCCCAGGACCTGAGGGGGAGCAGTACTGCTGGTATCAGTGTACGGTGCGTGGCGGCAGGGAAGGCCGGGATCTTGATGCGGTGCAGTTGGCCTCAAGCTGTGAGGCCCTTGGCGCTGGTGAAATCCTGCTGAACTGTATTGATAAGGATGGAACCAATAGCGGCTTTGACTCTGAACTGATAAATCATGTAAAAGAGTCGGTTTCCATTCCAGTGATTGCCTCTTCGGGTGCAGGTTCTGCCGCCCATTTTGTGGAGGTCTTTCAGAAGACTAAGGCAGAGGCAGCACTTGCTGCCGGTATCTTTCATCGCCGGGAAGTCCCTATTGCCGAGGTGAAATCAGCCCTTGCAGAAAGTGGGATTGAGGTACGGTAGAAACCTTCTATCAGAAAAGATATGTAGAAAAAAAAGGCCTGACAGAGATTCTGTCAGGCCTTTTTTTATTGAAATGCTCGCCAGGGAAGGCTTAGAATTTACCGCCATTCACCAGGAAATGGGTGGCTATAGATGCTGCATAACCGAGTGCAATAACTGGTGTCCACTTCAGGTGTCCGCCAAAGGTGTAGACCCCACGGGCCTGACCCATCAGGGCAACACCTGCTGCGGAGCCAATGGAGAGTAAGCTTCCACCAACGCCAGCGGTAAGGGTAACCAGAAGCCACTGTCCCTGAGACATATCGGGAAGCATGGTGAGCACGGCAAACATAACGGGAATGTTATCAACGATGGCCGAGAGCAGGCCCACGGTAACATTAGCAGATGTTGCGCCCCAACTGCCATACATCACATGGGAGACCAGTCCCAGGTATCCGATAAAACCGAGCCCACCCACGCAGAGGATAACACCGTAAAAGAAAAAGAGGGTGTCCCATTCGGCCCGGGCCACATTTTTAAATATATCAAAGGCGATGGGGTCGCCAAGGAGCTGTTTGGCCTTTTCAGAGTCATAGGCAACTCCTTTGGCAAATGTATTGTGGCTCTTTTTCAGATAGAAACCGTAGAGTTTGAGGTAGGACAGTCCCATCATCATTCCTGCCATGGGAGGGAGGTGCAGGAAGTTATGGAAGCTGACGGCTGTAATTATGGTCATCAGAAACAGAAACATCACCACAACACCGCCCCGCTTCATGGAGGCCTGCTCGCCATCACCTTCGGGTTTGGTCTTTTGGATGCTGAAGCTCATGATAAAAGCGGGCACCAGCCAGTTCACCAGAGATGGAAGGAAGAGGGCAAAAAATGCACCGAAACTGACTATTCCCTTCTGCCACACCATAAGGGTGGTGATATCACCAAAGGGGCTAAAGGCGCCGCCCGCATTGGCTGCAACGACAATATTGATACAGGACAGAAGGACGAATTTTTTATTGTCTTTGCCAAGAGCCAGCACCACGGCACACATCAACAGGGCCGTGGTGAGGTTATCGGCCACGGGTGAGATAACAAAGGACAAGGCCCCTGTAATCCAGAAGAGTTGTCGAAAGCTCATGCCGGCACTGACTAGTTTTGTGCGCAGGGCCTGAAAGACCAGGCGCTCATCCATCGCATTTATATAGGTCATAGCAACCAGCAGGAAGAAGAACAGTTCGGCATATTCAAGGATATTATGACGAATTGCAATTCCTGCGGCATCGGGCATATCGCTGTTGGCGTATACTGCTGCGATGAGTATCCAGATAATTCCAGCAGCCAGGAGTACCGGTTTTGATTTACGCAGATGGGTGACCTCTTCTGCCATGACCAGAAGGTAGGCGATGCCAAACAGGAGTAGGGAAATGTAGCCCACTGCACTCTTGGTGAGATCTAGTGTTTCTCCTCCACCTCCTCCGCCTGACGCAAGAACTGTGGCTGGGACCAGTATCAGTAAAAAAAATAGGGGCGAGATTAATTTTTTGGGGATGGCCATGCTGCTCTCCTTAGAGATTTTAGGGGGGCGTTTTAAAAAGGTTCTGAGATATGAAAGCATAGCATAATTTTTTAGTAATGTTCAAGGGGGGTATCTAATTGAATAAAGAATGGAATAACTTTGTGGGAGAAAAGCGGGCCTTGGTGAAGTATTATCTTTGGGAGAATCAAGCTTGTATCCAAGAGAGAAGAATATAAAAGAAAATCACCGCATATCGAGGAGCAAAAATATGAGACACCATCGTAAAGAGTTGTGGTTTGAGGTACCTGCCAGGCGAGGATTCATTAATATTACCCCGCAGGTGGAGGAATGTCTTCAGGAAAGCGGAATCAAAAACGGTCTGCTGCTCTGTAATGCCATGCACATTACGGCCAGTGTCTTTATCAATGATGATGAGTCGGGTCTACATCACGATTACGACGTGTGGCTGGAAAAATTGGCTCCACATGAGCCAGTGGAACAGTATCGTCACAATGGCTATGAAGATAATGGTGATGCCCATCTGAAAAGACAGATCATGGGCAGGGAGGTTGTGGTGGCCATAACTAACGGTTGCCTGGATTTTGGAACCTGGGAGCAGATCTTTTATGGCGAATTTGACGGGCGTCGAAAGAAGCGGGTACTGATAAAAATTATTGGAGAGTAGGCAAGGTTCTCAAGGGAATTAGGGGCGCCACTCATTGTCGAACAAGGCTACCTGGCAATATTTAGCAGGTAGCCCTGGCCATTCCTAGGGTTTGGCGAGGTGCCTGGGGGATGAATAAGGGGATGATTTTCTCGCCCATATTCTTGGTATTTAAGGCCACCTGATGAAATACTGAC
>CAYWMZ010000068.1:0-8432 GCA_964459485.1 uncultured Desulfocapsa sp.
CCTGCCAAACCACCACGCCTGGTATATCGAAATTTTTACTTAGCCATCTTTATAGAGTGTGATGGACTTTTTACGAGTCCATCTTGTTTAACAGTAAACATATAGGGCCAAGCACGTTCACGCTCTCTCCTCAAGCCGCATAGGACGGCCAAATATCCCCTGCGGACGCAGGAACAAAAACAGGACGAGAAGAATAAAGGTGATTGCCTCTTCCCAGCGCGATGAGGCATACCACACCACCTGGGTGCGGATGACACCAAGCGCCACAGCTGCCAGGGCCGCGCCGAAAAACGAGCCGCGGCCGCCAATAATGGTGGCCACCATACCGGTCAGCACCGCTTCAAGCCCGCCATTGGGGTCAAAGCCGGTGTCGTAGGCCGTGGCAATGGCGGCGCAGGCTGCAAGCAGGCCGCTGACCATGAACACCGCCTGCCGCAACAGGCGGACATTGCGGCCCAGAATACTCAAAAGAGTGGAATTGTCAGCCATGGCCCGGAATTGCAGGCCCAGCTCGCTCCTCCTCTGCAGCAGGAAAAAGACGGCTAAAACCGAAAAGGCTCCGGCGCCGCCGAACACCTGAGCCCGGGTCAGCCGCAGATGGGGGCCGAAGATGTACACCCGGTCAATCCCGGCCCGCAACACCTGCACGTCATTGCCCCAGATGAGGACAATGACCTGAACCATCACCATGAACATCCCCAACGAGGCAATGAGATGAATCTCGGCAGGAGCATTCTTGCGGGCAAAGGGCCAGTGCATCGTCTCTTCGCACAGCAACCCCAAAAGGGCAGCAACCACCAGGGCCGCGGACACTCCCAACCAAGGGTTGCCGCCAATGGTCATGACGGTCATGAGAATGTACGGGGCCGTGGCATAGATGCCGCCCAGGGCGATATGAAACACCCGGGTGGTACTGTAAACCAGGCTGAAGCCGATGGCCACCAGGGCCAGTATGAGACCTTGAATAAGGCCGTTTATTAAAATCTGCATAAAAATACTCTTGAATATGGGTGTCTCTTTATCATGAGAAAATAAAAATAATTACAAAGCATTAATTGTGCCATGGAACTTTTTTGTTTCCTGTGGCATGATTATAGCAGATTTGATAAGCTATGAAAACTATTGCTTCTGATAACTTTTAGTTTCGCATATGTGGCATATGAACGATATAATTATGGAGAGCATCATCAAAAACGGCATATGGCTGACCGATTGGTTAGATACAGATGGCTATAATGGTGTTAAAAGGGTCATTGATGGGATATTCTCGGAGACAAACCAGGATACAAAGGGGGCGAAATACTTTTTTGTACCGCTCTTGCCGTTCTCCAAAGATGATCTTTTCATTCGTGAAATGGTTAAATCTGTCTCTGACAAGGTCGAGAAAGGTCGCAGGCAAAATTTCGCAGTGCCTGCTGTCTTTGTGGTGCTACCGCCATTTTACGATGTTCTCCAAGCTCATTGTCATCTCCTGGTCAAGGCCCGCCCCAAGAACTACGGCGATAACACTCAAGCCTTCTTTTGCGCCGAGTTGATGCGTGAAGACGGCGATAACGGCGATTTTGTCAACATCCTTACCTTTGCCGATCTGATGGCTCCGGACGGGGAAGGAAAAGAGCGTGTCGGCCGTCTGGAGAGATTTATCGACAGGTATCTTGGCGATGATACAGAGACGGTTGGGGGCTATCTTGAGAAATTCTACAATACATATGTGGATTTTTACGATACATGTGTGGATGATAAGATTTCAAAGATAGACAACACTACGAAAAGGAAAGTAATAAAATGCCTCGATAATAATGACTGTAACGATCTCATGTTCACCTGTGATGTAATCCATCGTGTCGTGCATGGCGTTGAGGTGGGGAATCATCACAGCGTCTCCAAGGAGATATTCCGCTCGCCCATACCATTCCTGTTCTGGGAGTTTATTGCCATAAGAAAGAAGGTTGTTGATGCCATCGGCGGAGGAGACAAAAAGCTGCGGCTATGGCTCATCGACAACAATCCGAAAGATAAGTTGGATGGTGTTCGCGAGGCTTTGAACAATGAGAAAATCTTTGAGACCGAGGCTATGGTCAAGAACACACAGGGCGTAATAGAATGCAGATCGTCCCTTGAAGGATTCTACCCATTGAAATTCCCCGCTCCTGATTCTCCGAGGAGCGATGATGACAAGGATAAAGTCATGGCATCTCTCATCAGAAATCGGGATGACAAACATCAGCCTCATTTCATCCTGCTTGATTTCTTTTTAAATGGTGACGACAACGCCACTGACGGTAGACGACCTTCATCCTATTTCGCCTTAGACTTCATCAAGGATTTCGGGGCATATAAGCGGCAGAACAACGACCACTCCACCACCTGGTACTTCATTGCCTCGGCGGTGCATGACTCTGTTACCCGTTACTCCCAGAGCGGTTTGCTGGCAGAGTATTACGAGTCGGCGGTGGTCAATGCCGGTGACGACCCCACCAACAAAAAACGGCAGATAATCTTCCTCTATAAATTGCTTACCTTTGTCAACGCCCGGATAAAAAGCGTATTGCACCATTACGAACTGGTGGTGGATCGTTTTTTCAAAAAAGGTGAGGGGGCCGGCAGCTCCTGCCAACTATGCTGCACGCACCACCCGGAAGCAAAGGACACGAGGCAGACCTGCTTCAACGATGTGCGCCGCTCCATCGGCCGTTTTCTGGCCGAGGATGAAGATTTCGCCGGGATGCTGGTGAAGGATTACGGCAATATGGAGGATATTTTCAGGCTTTTGCGCGACACCATCAACAAGTTCGAGGTATTGCCCCAGGCCGACTGGCCGATCATCCAGCACCAGATAGACTTCATCCGCTCCAAGCTGACCGGGTGTGGCGAGGGGTTGGATTTCCACTGCCAATACATAAACCACGAGATAAGGCAGCGAAGTGACAGGTACTAAAGAATCAAAAAACAACGACAGGCGCCGGGACTTGTTGAAAACCTTGTCTAAAAATCTTGCAAAAAAATTAAGGCGGGTGGGTAGCGCTTTATTTGCTGCGCTTGGTGTTCTGCGAGCTGGCTACATTGTGGTGCTCGGCCCGGAAGCCAACGCCAACGCCAACGCCAACGGATCCGATCTTCTTCTGCTTGCCGATGGATACCGGAAAAAGTTAAAGACTTCGGAACTCCCTTGCCAGACCAGCGTATATTTCTGCCGGCGCGGCATATATCAGGTCATCGTAGTTGATGAAAAAAGCGGGAAAATCGTGGGTCGGGGCGAGCTGAACCTTATCGACGGCGGCCGGGATGAGACCGTCATTGAGATTGCAGGGAAGGTATAGGGAATGGTTCGGGGATTTTTCTTCAACCGCTGCCAATTCGTCTCCGAGTGCGGCAAACCATATTACTGCTATCGGGGCTATTATGTCCAGGGCGATGACAACCGTGAGTTTCACCCCATCATTCTGCATTTCTCCCGCGATGAGATGGTTTTCTCCTACCACCATCGTGACGGTCGGGTCTCCCGGGTGTTTTCCATTTACCTCGCCGATGGCGAGCTGAATCAGGCCCTCTTTGCCGACAAAATTCAGAATTACTGGCATGAGCCCAAATGGAGTTCCCCCGCCGGGTTAGAGGATAAAAAAGATGAAAAGGGCAAAGAAAAAAGCTGCTTCAGGGTCGCGCCCCATTTAACGCTGGAGAGCTATTTCACCCTTCTGTTGCCCAGCGAAGCGAAGAAAGAAGAGAAACGGAATAGGCTCGATAAAATCGACTTCCGCCGGATCATGCTGGATTTTCTTTTTGAACTGGAATTTTCCACCACCTTTGAGGACGAGAATTTCTTTCTACTGCAGCCGGCGATTCAGAATAGCCTCCTTTTAGACGCCCTGTCCCGTAAATGTCTCTACCTGCGGGAATTAAATCGCAATAAGGACTGGCGGCCGGAAAAGCTCAAGGAACGACCGCCAAAGCCTCTGCGCATGGCCGAGGAGGCCTGGCTCAAAGTTTGCTTTCAAGAAAAATATCTCAAGGTGTTCACCGCCGCAAAAAGCCTGTTCGGCTCGGTGGAAGATGAGGTCTCCCTGGCGGTGTTCAAGAACCGCATCGGCAAAAGACAACGCAGCCGCAGGCAGCTCTTTCACAACGATGATGCTGACCTGCGCAACCAGCTGGCCACCTTTTTTCTGCGGCGCTATTCGATTGTTAACGCCTTCCGGGCATTACTGCCTGTGCCGGCTCTGATTCTGGTTCCTCTTGCCCTTCTGGCCATGCCTTTTGGCGACCTTTTACTCAGCCTTGCCTGCGCCGGGTTTCACCATAGGGCGATATTTCCAACTTCATCCGGCTTTCAGATTGATTTGTGGTGCCGGGTGCCTTTATGCGCTTATTTTTTGCCTATTGCCCTGGTTCTGCTTATAATCTGGGTCTATTACCGCGAGAAGATTAATCTGTTTAAATTGATGCTGCCGCGGATGTTTTTCGGGATTATGATTGGCTGGTCTGTTTTTTGGACCAGCGAGGAATTGTGGAAGGCGGGGGTAACGACCAACGCCAGAAACGGCGTTATGTTAAGCACCATTATACTGGCTATTATCCTGATGTATGTTTTTACCGATATCCGCAATAAAATGATTCGGGTATCGGGGCTGGTTGTTTTGAGACGAGCGGCCGCGCTTGTGGGATTCGCCATGCTGTTATCAATGGTCATAGGCTTTTACGCCATCCAGTTCAAGGCGCGTCCCTTTCTGGAAAACTCTGGTTTTCTGCGTCTGGATAATACCCGTGTACTGGCGTTGGATATCACCCCCCGGATGGGCCGTCTTCTTAATGGCCATATGGAGATTTTGGCTTTTCAGAAGATTTGGGGGGGGCATAATTATATAGAATTGATTGGCGGTAAACTGCGGCCGCCCCTGTCATATCTGGAATGGGGCAATAGAAGGACAGGGAGGTTCACCCTCTATTTCATCTGGTCGGTAATGGCAGCCCAGACCATGATGTCTATCTTGGCCGGCATAATTTTGCAGCTTCTCTGGGAAGACCGCCCCATCACTGAGCCGTTATAAAAGAACCGTTGTCATGGCGCTCATGGCGCTGGTTATTCATCCTCGTTGTATCTCCTCCGTTCAGAAGTACCCCATATTTTTTGTCATTTTTGGTGTTTTCCCACGTCATGATTATTAAGGCCTGCTCGGAGGGCAAAAAAACATGGCAGGGATGAAGTGAATGCGACAGAAAACAACGAAAGAGCAGAATCCGGACATCTTGGCAGACAGACAGCAGCATAAATGTCTGAAAGCGCCGGAAGTGCCAAGGTGTGATTCCCGGGAATGGAACCAGGAGATTAAACGGCAGATGGCGGTGGAGCTTATTGAGTTGGGACTCAACAGGGAAATTGTCTGCCAGATTCTTAATATCAACCAACGGCCTTGATCCGCCGGAGGAGTGAGATGAATGAAATATTTTCCAGCCCTGCAGACAAAAAAAAGAAACGGAATTTTTGAGGCAGCGGCAGGGCTTAAGATGCAGTCAATTATCCATGGGCATCTGCTCCTGCCGGAGCCTGAGTTCAGGAATAATGACGTTCCTCAATTGAACCGGATGAAGCCCCTTTCCCTGCACCGGCAGCGAGAGGGGCTTCTCCATGCCCTGGCCGGGATGGCCCCTGATCTGGTCTTGGAGCTGCATCTTATCAGCGAGCCTGATCTGTCAGCTTATTCGGGCAGTAAAATCTTCATCATTCTCTTCTTGCGCAGCAACGGCTGTTCAGCAGCGAAAGCCAGGGAAAAAATCATCAGGGGCTATCTGGCCCTTAAGCCCGTCCTTGCTGTCCATCTGCCCGAGGCGGTTTTTGTGCCAATCTTCGATTCTGAAGAACTTGAGAGCCTCAGCGCCCCATTCAAGGCCCGGTCGGTGCAGTCTCTTGAGAGAAGGCGGGAGAGTCTGAACCTGGAACTGCCCCTGCATAAGGAACCCATCGGTTTTGAGGCCAGGGCGGATAAGCCGCAGGCCGCTCCCCTTATCGTTGATCATGTTTTTCCCTGGCTTCCCGCTGGAGATGACTGGGAATGTCTCTTGAATACCATGACCGCACAATTGGATCCCGTGAAAATCGTGATTCGTCTTCAGGTGGCGAAAAGGGATCATGCGGCAGAAAAACGGCTTGCCGAGATTGTAAACATATGTGACGACTTCAGGCTGCCGCAGGCCAGTGCCCGCACCATCCTGCTGCGGCAGGCCGGCATGATCAGGGATATATCTCTGCGCCGTCTCTCGGAACTGGCTGCCGGTAGTTTTCATCTTGGTGTCTTTCTGCTGACCAGTAATGAAAATTGCGCCCCTCTGGTCAATGTCCTGGGCCACTCAATTACGGCTCTGCCTCTGGGGAATAATGGCGAATACTGGAGTGGTGGTTTCAAAGTCCGTAAGGTTGGCGGAAATAAGGAGCGTGATCTTCATTTCTTTCGGGATGATGAACCGTATTCCATCACAGAGGCCGCTTGCGCCTTTCGTATTCCTTCTCCGCCCATGGCTGATATTCCGGGCCTAACCGTGCAGCATTTCAGGACATCATTTGCCATGCTGCCCAAAAATCAACCTGACAAGGGTGTCATTATTCTGGGGATGAATGAACATCAGGGGATCAGGCAGGTAATTGAGCAGAATGCGGATGACCGTATGCGTCATACCTTTATTGTCGGTCAGACCGGTACCGGTAAGTCCACTCTCATGGAGTATCTATGTCTTCATGATATCTATGCCGGTAACGGTCTCGCGGTCATTGACCCTCATGGTGAAATGGTGGATGCCATTCTCGGTAAAATCCCTCCGGAACGGGCCGGGGACGTAATTTTAGTTGATTTTCTGGATAAGGAAAGGCCGTTCGGCTTTAATCTTCTTGAATGGCAAACGCTTGAGGAAAGGGATCTGTTGATTGATGAACTGTTTATGAGTATTAACCAGATTTACGATCTCAAGCAAACCGGCGGACCTGTCTTTGAAAGCAATTTCCGGGGGATGTTAAAACTCCTCATGGGGGATGCTCCCCGTAAAGGCTTTAACGCCACTATCCTGGAATTTCCTCTCTGCTATCTTTACAATGATTTCAGGACATATCTTAAGAAGGGAATTCAAGACAAACGGATATTAGACTTTGTCACGGAACTGGAACGAACCGACGGCGAGACCAGCTTGTCTAATCTCGCATCATATATTACCTCTAAATTTTCTCGTTTTACTCAGGACGTGACTCTGCAGGGCATAATTGGCCAGGAACATACCAGTTTTGATTTTATGGATGTAATGGACAGCGGCAAGATTCTTCTGCTGAAACTCGGCAAGGGCCGTTTTGGGAGTGTTGTTTCCTCTCTGCTGGCCAATCAGATTGTCTCCCGATTCAAGATGGCGGCCATGAAACGAGGGGAGCTGGCCCCGGAGCGGAGACGGGATTTTTACCTCTATGTGGATGAATGTCATAATCTGCCGGTGGATAATTTTACTGAACTGCTGTCGGAATCACGTAAGTACCGCATGGGGTTGATCCTTGCAACCCAATACATGGCTCAGTTGAGCAAATCTGTTCATGGCAGCCGGGATAATTTGCTGGCTGCTATTCTTGGTAATGTCGGTACCAATATAACTTTTCGTCTGGGTATGGAGGACGCGGCACATATGGCCGTATCTCTCGCGCCGTCTTTTACGGTAAGGGATATCATGGGACTGCCGAACCGGCATGGATATATCAGAACTCAGGCCGCAAATCAGGCTGTGCCGCCCTTCAGCTTTCAGAATATAAAAAGCGACCGCCCTTTTGTTCCAAAAATAGCAGCAGAAATAAAGGAGATGTCACAACTCCGATACGGTCGCTCCAGAGAGAGTGTCAATACCCAGATTGCTGCGCGAAGAGATATCTGGAAGAATTAGTTCCGGAGTAAGAATGTCATAACCATTATGATCCAACCATTATGATCCGCCCCCATATGGACGGGATGTATTCCGCCCTTCTTTAAGAATTTCGATTCATACGCAGATATCAGGCCAGTCCTCCTGGTTCAATTTGTTTTTGCGTAACATACCCCCCTCTATCTAACCATATATATAATCACAACAAACTTATTATCTGGGAAATAAATATCCTCTGTTTGAGGTGGAAATCACGTTGATCAGGCGCGAATTCTAAACAACTCCAGGTACCTGAATAACTCTCTTTGAGAAATATCATGAAGATCCGATTTGACTGTAGCGGTCACAACTCCAGGTACCTGAATAACTCTCTTTGAGTTTTGGCCCCTGGAAAAAAGGGTTACCTTAGTCACAACTCCAGGTACCTGAATAACTCTCTTTGAGGAATTATGAAATTTTCAGAAAAAAATGTTCGTATGTCACAACTCCAGGTACCTGAATAACTCTCTTTGAGTCAGCTATAGTTGTGATGAGTTGTTTTATTGGGTCAC
>CAYWMZ010000069.1:0-8424 GCA_964459485.1 uncultured Desulfocapsa sp.
ATTAAGATGAGTGAAGAACAGCTAGAGAAGATGTGTAATGCCCTAAAGGCTGCAGTGCAGGTTTAAGAGAATAAAAAAAGGCTAAAGGAGGGTTCCTCCTTTAGCCTTTTCTGTCTTCTCGACGGGAAGGTTTTTACCAAATACGCGTATTGCCGCTATTTGTAGAATTTGTGGTGTCCGTACTGATCGACAAAGGTGTAGTTAGCTGCCCAATAGGGCTTCACATTTTCAAGGTGGTAATAGGTTGATCCCGCAGTGAAATCTGCTGAGTTTAGAGCGATAGATACTGATTTCATACATTGGAAGAACGCCTTGGGATCTTCCGGAATGTAGGAGCGTTTCTGGTCAGTCCAACTAAATTGGTAGGGTTGCTTAACTACATTTTTAATGCTCAACGCTCTTTTTGCGGCCCGATTGAGGGTGACATGGGCAACAGCAACCTGGCCGATTTCCGGCTCAGAGCGTGCCTCATGGTATACGTTTAACGTTAGCCAGAGCAGTGCTTCAAAAAATGTCATACTGTTCCTCCTTTTTCTCCAGTTGAGGTCGCCTGAAAGAAACCAGCCTCCGTGGAAAACACATTAGTTCAGTGCCATAAGTAAAGAATGACAAAAATGAGACCCTCTTTTGACATAATAATCATTTCTAGTCAAGTATTTTCTTAAGAAGACTAAGAAGGGTTCCTAAGTGTGTCATGCTGCCTGGTTTTCAATGGAGGCCATTCTTAGTATCCTGGGATTTGTACATACTATTCAGTGGATAGATCTTCTATGTTGCATTCAAATGAGGTCATTAAGGGGATAGTCGAGCGGGTAACCTTCCATAATGAGAGTAATGGCTGGAGTGTTTTGAAGGTTAAGTGTTTTAATGATTTTGACCTCTCCACCGTAATTGTTCACCAGACGAAAGTTTTTGCCGGTGCCACCATGAAATTTACCGGTAGTTGGGGGAATCATCCGAAATTCGGGCGTCAGTTTACGGCCCAAAGTGCGGAAGAGAAAAAACCCGCATCCGCTGCGGCACTTGAGAAGTACCTTGGCTCCGGCCTTATAAAAGGGGTAGGGCCAAAGACCGCCAGGCGCATAGTCAAACACTTCGGGAGCAGTACCCTGGATGTCTTTGAAAACTCCATGGATGATCTTTTGGAAGTCCCGGGAATCGCCCAAAAAAAACTCCTGGGAATCCGTTACGCCTGGGAAGAGCACAGGGCAATCCGTGATGTGATGTTATTTCTTCAACACCATGGTATTTCGACCCTTTTTGCTGTGCGTATTTTCAAAAAATATGGCCAGAAGGCTATACAGATAGTTAGCAAAAATCCCTATCAGCTTGCCAACGACTTCTATGGTATCGGCTTTTTTTCTGCTGATAAGGTTGCCCTGTCTTTTGGCATAGAAAAAGATGCCCCTATGCGCATCTTTGCTGCCATCAGACATATCCTTGCAGCATCTAGAGACAAGGGGCACTGCTATTTGAGTATGGAGCAGATCCTTGCTTCAATTCAGGAATTGCTTGATCTTAATCTCACTGGTCTTGTGGATACCTATCTGCAACTTATGGAGCAGGACAATTTACTTAAAAAGAGGCGGCTCCTTGATAGTGATGGTCTTGCAAGATTTTGTTATTATTCAAAGAGCCTCTATTATGACGAGTTAAATAGTGCTCAGGATCTGACACGCCTCAATCGTTCCCTGGATATCGACATATCACAGGTGGATTTCTGGCTTAAAGAATATGGAAAACAGCACCATATTCAACTCAGTGAAGAACAGAGCAAGGCCGTAAAAGGAATCGCCGGGTGCGGGCTGTCCATCTTGACCGGTGGCCCGGGTTGTGGCAAAACCACAACCACAAAGAGTCTGGTACAACTCTTTGTGAAACTTAAAAAAAAGGTTTTGCTTGCCGCTCCCACCGGTCGCGCTGCACAACGCCTTGGTGAAGTGGTGGGGCTTGAGGCCAAGACCATTCATAGGCTACTTGAGTTTCAGAACGGTGACTTTAAACGGGATAGGCACAATCCACTCCACTGCGATGTACTCGTTGTGGACGAGTGTTCCATGCTGGACATCAGTCTTTCCGCCGCCCTGCTCAGTGCCATGCCCCATGATGGACAGCTTGTCCTTGTGGGTGATTCTGACCAACTTCCCTCCGTTGGGCCGGGTAATGTACTGAGTGATATGATATCTTCAGGAGTGATCCCCATTTTTCACCTTAAGGCCATCTTCCGTCAGGCCCGTGATTCCAGTATTATTTCGTATGCCCACACTATTAATGCAGGTCGTATTCCAGATATTCCTTCACCTTTCAAAAATCCTCAGTTGTGGAATGAAAAGTGTGATTGTCTTTTTATAGACTCCAATGAGGCGACTCAGGAGCAGCTTCGCCTTATCCAAAAGGCCAAAAAACAGCTTGACTATGTCTCTCTTGAACAGGAGTATGGTCAGGAATTCCTCTATGGTGGAGCCAATTGCAGTAAGGATCTATCAGCTGAAACAGGCCCGGCGCATGACAATGAGGCTTGGCGCAAAAAATCGGCCCATATTGACTTTGGCCTCCTCCAGACAGCCGAGAACAACGCTCAAGAGTTACGGGCCGTTCTCAAGAAGGTTCACCCCTGGTCATCGCTCTATTACGGTTTGACCGCAGGACAGGTTCTGTTGCGCCTCTATACTGAATGGGTTCCTAAATACTTCGGCCCAGATACAGAAATCCAGGTACTCTCTCCCATGACCAGAGGCAGCCTTGGTACCATTAAAATCAACCAGGCCTTGCAGAATGCTGTGAATCCCGGCAAGGAGGGGAAGGGGGAAATTCGTCTCGGTGAACGTATCTTTCGGGTCGGCGACAGGGTAATCCATCGTAAAAACAACTATGACCTTGGTGTCTATAATGGTGACATTGGACAGATCAGAGAGATAAACTCCATTGATATTACCTGTAAAATTTATTTCCCTTCAGATAATCGGATAGTAGAGTATCAATCGGATCAGATAAGTGAACTGGACCTTGCCTATGGTATAACCATTCATAAGTCCCAGGGGAGTGAATTTGATTGCGTCATTATTCCACTTGTGTCACAACATTTTACCATGCTGTTTCGCAACCTGATATACACAGGACTGACCAGAGCCAAAAAACTGGCACTCTTTGTGGGAACCAGACAGGCCCTGGCCATGGCCATCAGCAATATAGATACCGCCTCACGACAGACGGCACTTGGTATGCTCCTCCGGGAAGGCATATACCGATAAATTATAGGGAGAATACTATGGAGTATAGAAGCGGCAGCATGGGCCGGGTCTTGACTATTCGTTTTGACGATGGTGAGGATTTCCTTGAAGGTCTTAAAGAAATCATGCGCAAGGAGTCCATTGAAAGTGGCTGGTTTCAGATCCTTGGTGCTGTTCGTAAGGCCGATGTGGTCATAGGCCCTGAACAACCTGTTATGCCTCCCAAACCTATATGGAGTAAGGTTGATGAGGCAAGGGAGGCCATTGGTACCGGTTCTGTGTATTGGGATGGCGAGGATCCGATAGTTCATCTCCATGCAGCCCTTGGCCATCATGGAGAAACCATGACGGCTTGTGTTCGCAAAAATACCAAAGTCTATCTTATCCTTGAGGTCATTCTCTTTGAGATTTTAGGGATAGGTGCCAGCCGGCCCTGGTGGCAGGAGGGTGGTTTTAACCGGCTCAACTTTTCCTGAAATTCAGGATGAAAACATTATTTATACCCAAGCGCAAAGATTCAGGAGAATGATAAATGGCAGAATATGTAAGTAGATCAGAGATGAAACGTATTTATAAGCAGGTGGAGGAGCTGGCCCGGGAAGTTGCCGATCTCTCTGATAAGGAGTTGAAAAAATTCCCCGGAGGCCCCGTTATCCATGAAGAGATCATGGCCACAAGGGGTCTTAAAGGCGGTTCTAAAAAACGTCAGATAAAATATCTGGCCAAGGTACTCCGTCAGGGGCCAATGGATGAAATCTATCTCTATGTGACAAGTCGCAAGGGTTCCGATCTTCAAGCCAAGAAACAGCTCCATAAGGCAGAACGGCTGCGGGATACTCTCATCAATGAGGCCATGGAACTGCGTCAGGAAACTCTGGCAATGCAAATCCCATTTGAACCTGACTATCGCAGTAATTATATTGGAGATATCATTGAGAGTTATGCGTCTCTAAAAGAGAAAGAACTGCGTCAGGTGATCCATAACTATGTATGTAGCCATAACAAACAGTATTATCGGGAACTGTTTCGCATTATTAAGGCTGCGGTGGATCAAAAGGAGCGAACCGAAAGATCATAGGAAGTCCAGGGTACAATCCGACAACTATGATGGATTGTACCAATAACAAGAATAGTAAAGAACCTAGCGGATTTCGTTGGAATCAACATAGGCATAGGCACTATGTTTATGGATGGACTCAAAACTTTCCACACTGGCGGAAAACCAGGTTATTTTAGGATCGTCAAGGGCTGAAACGGCAACCTTGCGCACCACATCCTCAACAAACATGGGGTTCTGGTAGGCGCGTTCAGTGACATACTTTTCATCAGGTCGTTTCAGTAGGGCCCAGAGTTCACACGATGAGGCATCTTCGATCATACGGATCAGATCCTCAGCCCAGATAAAGTGGCTGAACTTTACATTGAGGGTCACCTCGGCCCGCTGGTTGTGGGCCCCGGCATCACTGATTTCTTTGGAGCAGGGACAGAGGGTGGTGACGGGAACCCGAACCGAAAGGATGAAGTCATCGTCGGTTCCAACCATACCCGTAAAGCTGCACTCATACTCCATAAGACTGCGGGTGCCGGAAACTGGAGCTTTTTTTTCAATAAAGTAGGGGAAGGACATCTCAACCCTGGCACTTTCAGCAAAGAGGCTGTCCTTGACCTCAGAGAGTAACTCTTTAAAGTTACTCACACTTAAGTCTTCCATATACTTGTTGAGAATGGAGGTAAAGGAAGACACACAACTGTCACGGTACTTTCCGGGGAGCGATGCCTGCAAAGAGATGGTGGCCACACTGTTCTGTAGCCCTCCGGTTTTCTCACGAATACGCACAGGGAGCTGAATGCTACTGATACCGACGGACTTGATCTTCATAACCTTTAACGGAGCTGGGTTGAATCCCGCACGCCAAGTGAGTTGTAAATTTCAAGAGTTGCCTGGGAGGCGTTGAGGGTGAAAAACTGAATTCCACGAACATCGTTGTCAATGAGGTCTCGTATCTGTTCGGTGGCCCAGTGGATACCAACTTTTTCAACGTACTTATCATTTTCAGCACGATACACTGCTTTCAAAAGACGTGCCGGGATTCTAGCACCTCCTGCCAGCTCTGCGGTGCGAATGAGACCACTTCTGGTGGTAACCGGCATGATACCGGCGACGTTGGGAACATGGATTCCTGCCAGCTCACAGCGTTCGCAATAGTCATAGAAATCACGATTCTCAAAGAAGAGTTGAGTGACGATATAATCTGCACCTGCATCCACTTTTTCCTTTAAATAATCAATCTCCTGGAGACGATTAGGGGTTCCCGGATGTCCTTCGGGAAAACCTGCGACCCCCACGCACATTTCTGGAAAATGTTTTTTGATATAAGCTACCAGATCAGCTGCAAAGGGGAAACCATCGGCCGGTTCCACAAAATTTTTCATATCTTTAGGTGGATCCCCGCGAAGGGCGAGGATGTTTTGAATCCCAGCTTCCTGATATTTTTCTAAAATACCATGCATTTCAGCACGACTGCTACCAACACAGGTAAGATGGGAGACCACGGTGGCATTAGTCTGCTCCTTGATACGCACCACCAGATCATGGGTTCGATCCCGTGTCGTTCCACCGGCACCGTAGGTAACACTCACATAGGAAGGGCCAAGGGGCATGAGATTGGAGATGGTGTCCAGTAATCGATCAGCGGCGCTGTCTTCCTTTGGGGGGAAGAATTCGAAGCTAAACGTGGTCTTCTGGCTTTCAAGGAGGTCTTTTACAAGCATAGGGGAATCCTGTTATGATTCAGTAGTAATAGATTACAGTCTTGCTGGCGGTCTGTGAAAATTTTAAGGCAATGGCAATTCGTGCTGTGATGAACGCTGAAGGGGCACGGGACTGCTTTGCTACTCTTTTTTTAGATTGCATTCTTTACTCTTTTTTCAACTGTTCCACAAGTTGCAAATAGGAGTCAAGAGGAGCCATAGCCGTTATGGTGTTTGAAAACAGCATCTTTTTATATGAATTTCTCTAGTTTCAGTGTAAAATAGGACTTTTTCTAGAGTTTAATTATTGAGATTTTGGCCGAGCATATGAGCGCAGAAAACAAACTGGAATCAGTACGATTAGATAAATGGTTGTGGGCGGCTCGTTTCTTTAAGACCAGGAGCCTTGCCAGCAAAGCTGCCGCTGGTGGAAAGATTTTTCTCAATGGACAGCGTTGTAAACCCTCTAAAGGGATAGTTCCAGGGGATGAACTCCGTATCCACAAAGCTCAGCAGGAATTTACTGTGATCGTTAAAGAACTTTCCAGTCGCAGAGGGCCTGCAACCATTGCCCAGGGCTTGTATCGTGAGACTGATGAGTCTGCACAACAACGTGAGCAGAAACGACAGGAACGTTCCCTGTTCTATGCTGGACAGAGTGTGCCCGCAAAAAGGCCGGGGAAGAGGGATCGTCGTAAAATTAAAGAATTTATAAGAAAAGGGGAGTAGCCGTTTCTTCTCACTTTTTAAAAAAAATATGGTAATAGCCGTTCACGCTTTAGTCTAATGGCTAATATTGCTGTAGGCCGTACTGACACCTGCCAATCAAAAAACAATCTAAAAGGATTCAAAATGAACAAAATAGAAAGAGCATTGATCAGTTTAACCGATAAATCAGGGATTGAAGGATTTGCCAAAGAGCTTGCCGATCTTGGCGTAGAGATCCTCTCCACTGGGGGAACTGCTGCAAAAATTCGTGAAGCTGGTATTGATGTTATGGATGTTTCCGAGTTTACAGGATTTCCTGAAATGCTTGATGGACGGGTGAAAACCTTACATCCCAAAGTTCATGGTGGAATTCTCAACCAGCGTGCCAACCCAGATCATCAGAAACAGTGTACAGAGCATGGACTTAAAAATATTGATATCATAGCTGTGAACCTCTATGCCTTTGAGAAAACCGTTGCCGATCCCAACTGCAGCCTTGGTGATGCCATAGAAAACATAGATATTGGCGGGCCTACCATGCTTCGGGCAGCAGCCAAAAACTTTCATGATGTAACTGTAATTGTAGATCCAGCAGATTATCCCCAGGTATTGAAAGAGATGAAAGAGACTGGCAATACCACTCTGAAAACTCGTTTTCGTCTGGCGGCCAAGGTCTTTAAACTCACTTCGGTTTATGACACTACCATCTCCGCCTGGCTTGAAAAGGTCGATGTGGATAGCAACGATTATTTTAAATAGAGGACAGCTCTGATGCTCAAAATGGCGGTTCTTCTTTCAGGAAGCGGACGAACACTCGATAACTTCCATCACAGAATTAAGGGTGGAAATTTACAGGCAGAGGTTCAGGTGGTTATCTCAAATGTTGCAGATGCCCTGGGCCTTGAAAAGGCTAGAAAATATGGTTATCCAGCATTTCACGCAGCCGAAAATGATGCTATTAATAAAATTCTCCAGAGCTACACTGTGGATATCATAGCCCTTGCCGGGTTCCTTAAATTGTACACGCCGCCACCAGCTTTAGAACGGGCCGTGATTAATATTCACCCCTCCCTTATCCCTGCATTCTGTGGTAATGGGTTTTACGGCTCCAAAGTGCATAAGGCTGTTAAGGAAAGGGGCTGTATGGTAAGCGGCTGCACCGTCCATTTTGCCAATGAGGTTTATGATGAAGGTCCTATCATCCATCAACAGGCAGTTGCCTTGGAATACCAGGACGACCCGGATACGATAGCAGACAAGGTTTTTGAAGCTGAATGTGAAGCCTTTCCCGAGGCTATTAATCGTGTCGATAAAGAAGGGATAGATTTTTTCTGGGATCGTACAAAAGGCTTAGCATGAAGAGCAGCACACTTTTAAACAGTAAAGAGATCACCCTGGCCGTGAATCGGATTTCCCTCCAGGTACTTGAAAAAAACCCTGACCCTAATAATCTTGCCATTGTCGGAATCCACACCTGTGGCGTATTTGTAGCCCAGCGGATGCGAAAATTCATCTGTGATCAGACAGGATTGGATATCCCCTTCGGTACTCTCGATATCAACCTTTATCGAGATGACTGGAGTCTGATCAGCCAGAATCCAGTGGTAAAAACAACCGATATCGGTTTTACCGTTGAGGGGAAGGATATCATCCTTGTTGATGATGTGCTCTTCACAGGAAGAACCATACGGGCAGCACTGGAAGCCCTTATGGACTTTGGTCGTCCCAACAGTGT
>CAYWMZ010000070.1:0-8406 GCA_964459485.1 uncultured Desulfocapsa sp.
CTGTTCAATTGCCTCTCGGGAAATAGGCTTTGCCAGAAAATCATCCATTCCGGCCTCCCGGCACTTTCTTCGGGAATCGTCGTCAAGATTTCCAGTGAGAGCTATTACTGGGATATGGTGTCCCTTATGGATATCCGTAGCCTTCTTCCCCCACTCCTTAAAAGATGCAGAATTTTTACCGTTTTTCTCACAATCCCTGAGAATGGCGGTGGCTTCCAGACCGTCTAGTACCGGCATCTGCATATCCATCAGAATTAAGTCAAATTGCTGATCAGCCAGTTTTTGCAAGGCGATGGCTCCATTGTCAGCAACCCTGACCGTATGTCCTAAAAGTTCCAGAAGCAGGGTCACGATCTTCTGATTAAAGGCATCATCTTCCACCAGAAGAACGTCAAGCTCTATGGCTGATTGCTTGTCCAAGGTATCACGGATGGTTTTCAAGAGTTTCTGTGCCTCAACGGGTTTTAAGAGGTATCCAGCAAAACCGCATTCCAAACTCCTCTTACTGTCAATAGTTTTACTATAACCGGTACAGAGAATCAATGGGATCTCAGGACGCAGTGTCAGAATTTCACGGCCAAGCTCTTCACCAGAGAGATTAGGCATGGTCATATCGGTAATAACCAGATCGTAGCGGGAAGGATCCTCCTGAAAGTGGTGCAATGCCTCACTACTGTCCAAAAAAGTCCTCACCTGATAGCCGCTTAGGGACAACAGCTGAGAGAGAACATTTAAGATATCCTGTTCATCATCCACTATCAGGATGGATTCATTGCCTCCTGCAACTTGTTGTGGTTCAGGTGCATATTCAACGACCATAGCCTGCTGCTGATAAAGAATTGGAAAGAAGAGTCTAAAACAGGTACCCTGCCCCGGCTCACTGGAAACCACAATATGCCCTTCATGGCTCCGAACTATTCCCTGAACTACGGCTAGGCCCAGTCCAGTGCCGGAGAGATTTTTCTTGGTAGTGAAATAGGGCTCAAAGATCATCTTCACAACCTCCTCATCCATGCCACAGCCACTATCGCACACTTCAACAGAGAGATAATGTCCCGCTGGAATAGTATCCCCCCCATCAACCTTAACTTCAGAAAGTATCTCTTCCTTGACCACAAGCTTGAGACAGCCCCCGTCTTCCATGGCATGGTAGCCGTTAGTACAGAGGTTGAGCAGCACCTGATGAATCTGAGTCGCATCACCCTGTATTAAGGCATCGCACTCAGGTCTGTATTGAATTTCTATATTGCTGGGAATTGTGGCGCGTAACAGTTTTACCACATCTGCCGCAACCTCTGTCAATTGCAGGGCCTCTTTCTTGTGGAGCCCACGGCGGCTGATGGAGAGAATCTGTTCAACCAGATCTCTGGCTCTAAAAGAAGCGTCGAGGCCGGAATGAAGAAAATCATCCAGCTTTTCAGGGTCAGTGAGTGAAGTCTGGGCAAGTTGTAAATTACCAATGATTGCTGACAGAATATTATTAAAGTCATGGGCAATTCCACCGGCTAAGGTACCAACGGCCTCCATCTTCTGGGCCTGACGCAGTCCTTCCTCAATCTTTTTTTGTTCCGAAACATCGGTACTGAGCCCTATGAGATATTTTTTCCCCTCATATTGAAAGAAACTGCCATTCATTACATAGGGGATGGTTTTTCCGCCCCTCCCCACCATACCCACCTCAATACAGATGGGTGCTTTTGTAACAAAAACATCGTTTGTAGCACGGGAAAACCTCTCCCTATCATCAACTGCAACACATTCCAACACCGATGCGGTACCCACCTCTTCGCGTGTCACCCCCAGGGTTTCCATATACAAATCGTTAAAGAGCACTGCATTCATCTCTTCGTCATACACCACAAAAAGACTTGGAAGGCTGTTGATAATTACCTTGGAGAAGATTATCTCTCGCTGCAACACATCTTCGGTCTGCTGTTGTACCGCAATTCCATCCTTAAGACGTTTCCTCATGCCATTGAGGGCCGAGACAATGCCGTCAAGTTCATCCATACCACCATTTCGTGACTTCTTTCTATCCAGGCGCAGTTCATCGTCAAGGGTCTTGATTTCAAGATTTTCTGCAAACTGGGCAATCTTATGAATATGACGATTGAACTTGAAGACAAAAAGCCCAATAATAAAGGCACCTGTAAGAAAGAGAACCAGGAGTTCTGTAATAAGGTTCAGGGGGATACGCTGCCACAGGCGGTCATTAAGATACAGGCTTGAGGCATAGAGGGTAACTGTACCAAGTTCAAGGGCCTTGCCCTGTTGTTTTCTGGACAGGGAAAAACTATTCCGTGCCAGGAGTTCCTTATCACCCGGGATGATTCCGACTGCTGTTACCTTGCCAGTACTCTCAGTAAGAACAACAGCTGCGACATCCGGGAACTGAAGCATGCTCCGGAGCTGTACATCAACTCCCTCCTGATCCATATCCCAGAGATCGAGACTTAAGGAATCTGTGTGACTCTCCTGAAGTTCCTTGAGATTCTGATTGATATTGTCAATCCCATCCCTGCGAACCAACCATAGCTGAAAGGCAGAAAGCAGAAGAGCCAGTAGCATAGAAAAAGCCGACACATAGCCAAACACCCGAAAGAACAACGGATATTTCCTGTAAATTCGAATGAGCATCAGATTTTAAATATATGAACCAATGTGAACCAAAACGGGCAAACGCTCAGAAAGATCACGCATATCAGCAGCATTGTCCCGCACCCTGTCCGCATCCCCTTTTATACCGGTTGCGGATGATACCTGATTGACCCCGGATATATCGGAGGCCCCAAGGGGGCGCAGCCTAATACCAGGAGCGGAGTTACAGAGGAGAGGCTAAATTTTCTTAAAATATTCATTCATTACACCGATGAAAGATTCAGATGTTTACTATGGCCAAAAAACCTGGAGAAACGATGTGCACCAAATACACACCGAAGCACTGATATTATAGAATAAAGTAAATCATCCCCTCCCCCCTAAAGTCAAATTTTTTAAAATTTTCTCTATAGTTCTCCTCTTTCTACTGGATGACAATGCAAGGAAGCATTCAGGAGGGGGAGAAAGCTAGAAACTGTTAGCCATTTCTACGGTATTGCACAGCTTCAGCCACATGGGAAAGTTGCAGGTCTGAAGAGCCGTCCATATCGGCGATGGTACGGGCAATTTTCAGGATACGGTGGTAGCCACGGGCTGAAAGTCCAAGTTTTGCAACACTCTTCTCCAAAAGGGCCATAGAGGCGGTGTCGAGTCGGCAGTATTCGTCAAGTTCACGGCTCCCCATCTGGGCATTACAGTGAATGGCCGGGCTGTCCAGAAAACGGTTTTCCTGTATTTTACGGCAGGCATCCACCCGTTTTTTGATCACCTTTGAAGGCTCCCCCTGACGTTCGTCATGTATCTCCTGAAAAGGGACTGCCCCAACTTCAAGGTGCAGGTCAATACGATCAAGCAGAGGGCCGGATATCCGACTGCCATAGCGCTGAATCTGCTGCGGGGTACAAGTACATTCACGCAACTTATCAGTAAGGTAACCACAGGGACAGGGGTTTGCTGCCACCACCAGAAGAAACCGGGCTGGAAAACGAAGGCTGAGGTGGGCACGGGCAATGGTCACATCCCCGGATTCCAGGGGCTGCCGCAACACCTCAAGGACATGTTTTTTAAATTCAGGAAGTTCATCAAGGAACAGTACCCCGTTGTGGGCCAGAGAAACCTCGCCCGGACGTGGAATCTGGCCGCCGCCAATGAGGCCAGCATCGGAGATAGTGTGATGGGGGGCACGGAAGGGCCGGACACTGATCAGAGGAGAATTGCCACTGAGCTTGCCAATGCTGGAATAGATCTTTGTTGTTTCCAGAGATTCTTCAAAATCCATGGCCGGCAGAATGGTGGGGAGTCTCCTGGCCAGCATGGTCTTTCCAGAGCCGGGAGGCCCCTTTAAAGCAATATTATGACCCCCGGAAGCGGCAATTTCAAAGGCACGCTTCACATGCTCCTGCCCCTTAACCTCCTGAAAGTCCAGTTTCTGGCAACCATTTACGCTACTCTTTCCATCAAGTCCAGCCTCCGTTGCCGCAAGTTCTTTTTCACCTGCCAGAAATTCCACAGCTTCATGAAGGCTCTTTACCGCTATCACCTCTATGCCCCTCACCACAGCGGCCTCATACTTATTAGACTCTGGAACCAGTATTCCCTTAAGCCCCTGTTCCCTGGCACTAAGGGCTATGGCGAGCACCCCCGGAACCGCCCGCAGCCCACCATCCAGAGAAAGCTCACCAAGGATGGCATACTGCGCAAGAAGCTCTGACGAGAAGAGCTCAGATGCGGCCAGAATCCCTATGGCGATGGGCAGATCAAAACCTGCTCCGCCTTTTTTGATATCGGCCGGGGCCAAATTGACAGTGATCCGTTTAGGGGGAAAATCGTAACCGCAGTTTTTAATGGCCGCCTTGACCCGCTCTTTGCTTTCACGAACAGAACCATCAGGGAGTCCGACTGTTGTGAACATGGGGAGTCCCAGAGCAAGATCGACCTCAACAATTACGGGAAAACCATCCACACCCTGCACCGCTCCACTGTGAACCTTGGCAAGCATCAGATTATTGTACCGCCAGAATCCGCGATGAAATTAATGTGGATCATATATCCGCTGCATATATTTGTCATAGGCACCATTTTTCTCTTTATAGATGTAGAATGGAGGAAGGACATCGGTCCCCGCACCCCCATTTTTAATCGCTTCAACCAGGAGCAGACGGGCCTCCATGGAAGGGTCAGGATAGGAATAGACGAACTGGAGTCGCTTCAGGGTCAGCTTGTGCCGTCCCATCAACAAACTGAGCTTTCCAATACCTGCTGCTGGGTAGACCAGTAGAACCCGGCCCCGATTCTTCACAAGAAGGGCCGCTGCTGCAAGCACCTCTGCCAGACTACAGCTCACCTCATGTCGTGCAATTTCTGATTCCTGACAGCGGGATTTCCGACCACTGCCGAGGGCGTAAAAGGGAGGATTACAGACCACAGTACTGAAGGATTCGGGATCAAGGACGTCTTGAGCGCACCTCAAATCTCCAGCCACTGCGATCATCTGTTCGTGAAAACCGTTCGCACGGATATTCTCCCTGATAAGTTGTAACAGGTCCGGCTGTAGCTCAAAAGCCGTCACTCTTTCTATCTGGGCAGCTGCCCGATAGAGCAGAATCAGGCCCACTATACCGCAACCGGCACCGAGATCCAGCACCCGCTCTCCCTTGCCCAGTTGTACAAAGTGGGCCAGGAGAACCGGGTCAATGGAGAAGCGATAGCCGTCCACATATTGCAGACACTGCAAGCTCCCATCGAAAAGTGTATCACAACTTCTCTCTCGCTCAGCCAAGCCGCTCCACATCTTCCCCTGCAATCTGCTGGTTAAAGAGGAGCCCTGTCATAATTTTCGGGTAGAAGTAGGTGGACTTATGGGGCATAATTATTCCGGCATCGGCGACCTGCTGCACCTGTTTGATCAGGGTGGGGTTCATCACAAAGAGCAGAGGTGTTGCCTCTCCACTTTCATTACAACTCTTCACCGCCTCATCTATAGCTTCGTCCGGGTCACTGAAATAGTGGATAAGATTCTCTTCTTCGCAACGCTGATGGCTCAGTTCCAGGGCTCCCTGTATGATCACATCGGACAGAACCACCACATCAAGCTCCTGGAGCTCCGGAGGCTTTTCTTTCAGTAATTCGTAGGCCTCAGGCTTGGTGATCAGCAGAAAACAGCGATCTTCCCCAGGGTGATAGACCCCAAAAGTGGGACGAGGAGTGCCAGTGTGGAGCTGTGTCCCTTCCTCCATTCGTGAAAACACCTCACAGAGCAGCACCTCACGGCTACCATCTTTAATTTCCACCAGCTCAAAGGAACCGGACAGCCGTTCAGCCAAATCATCCATGGAGATATTTCCGGGCCACTGCAAAAGTCTGTGGGTGGCAAGTACCGACAGACCAGGATCTTCCATGGGACAGAGATACATCATAATATGATTGGCGGGATCTTTATCGGTAAAGTCAGAATTTCGCTCCCGCTGCATACGTCTGTAGGCCAGGGCCGTAGCGTAACGGTGATGTCCATCGGCTATATAGAGGGCCTTGTCCTTAAAGAAATCCTGAACCTGCATGATAACGGCACCATCGGTCATCCGATACAGGGAATGGATACAGCCATCGCCATCGGTGATGCTGCCCATGGGTTCTTGCTCCCTGGCACCATCCACCAGATTCAAGACCCTGTTTTCCTCGTCGGAGTAGAGTGAAAAGATCTGACTGAACTGGGCCTTGGTGGTGTCGAGGAGTCGTAACCTGTCACTGATAACGGATTCAAAAGTCTCCTCATGGGGTTTTACCACCCCTTCTGAAAACTCGGATAGCCCCACCAGGGCCACAACACCCTTTCGGGTGAGCATTTTCCCCGAAGGATGCTTATACTGCACGGTATAGAAGTAGAGGGCTGGGTGACGATCACGTTGTAACACATCAGCATCCAACCATTCTTTAAAAAGATCAGCTACCTGCTGATATCGGCTCTCTCCGCCCACAGCCCCTCCCGGATTTTTGGTAATATCAAGACGGATCATGGAGTAGGGATTTTTAGCCGTATAGGAATCCACAGCGGCTTCACTGATTACATCGTAGGGAGGGGTTACGACATCATCAAGACTGCCCACTTTTTCAACATTAAACGATACACCCTGAAAGGCTGCGATAAAGGCCATGCGCTGGGACTCCTTTTTTGCTACAATGTGTTATTGATATATTAACAGGAATGATTCATAATAACTCTTTTAAGATACGCAACAAGACTAACACTTAAGCCAATAACATTTCAAGGCTTGGAAATGCTTTTCTTGCAATATTTCAAAGCCCAGGCACTCCACAGGAGAGTACAATATGTATGATATTTTTATTAACACCCATTTTGCAGGGGCCCATCACCTGCGCAACTATCCGGGTGATTGTGAAAAACCCCACGGCCATAACTGGCGGATCAAGGTGACAGTCCGGGCCAGCGCCGTTGATAAACTCGGTATGGGCATTGATTTTAAGGTGCTTAAAAGGATCGTAAACTCTGCCGTAGATGATCTCGATCATCGTGATCTCAACGAACACCCATCCTTTATTGACCGCAATCCCTCTTCAGAACATATTGCAGCCCACCTCTATGATGTCCTGGCCCCTGATCTTCTGCATGACCGGTATGCACTGCACTGTGTCGAGGTCTGGGAAACCGATTCCTCTGGCTTGATCTATTATGGTCCCGATGAGTAAAACTGAACAAGTAGGCACTCTTGCGATCTCTGAAATTTTCTACTCCATCCAGGGTGAGTCAACCTATGCAGGGCTTCCCTGCGCCTTTATTCGACTTGCCGGTTGTAATCTGCGCTGCAACTACTGCGATGCCAAGTACAGCTGGGATGCGGAGGAGCGGCGAAGTATTGAACAAATCCTTGATGCAGTGGAGAAGTACCCCGCCTCCCTGGTGGAAGTGACAGGCGGGGAACCGCTTTATCAGGAGGAGTGCCTGCCCCTGCTTGGGGCACTGCTTGAAAAAAACAAGAAAGTGCTCCTTGAGAGTAACGGTTCCTTGAGCATCATGGCTGTACCCGAAAAAGTTACTGTGATTCTCGACGTTAAGTGTCCTGATTCCGGATCAAAAGACAGTTTTTTCTCTGGAAATATTGAGCTTATCAAACAACGCATAGCCAAACGTCCCGGTTCATGCGAACTAAAGTTTGTGCTCTCAAGCCCCAGTGATTACCTTTGGGCAAAAGCGTTTATCAGTGACCATGCACTGCTGCACCAGTTACCCATTCTGTTTTCCCCGGTACAGCCGCAGGTTGCAGCTCAAGATCTTGCCGAGTGGTTACTTGAAGATGGCCTTAGTGTTCACTTGCAGCTACAGTTGCATAGCATACTCTGGCCGGAAATCAGTCGCGGTGTATAAGACAATAAAAAATTAAAATTCAATACACTTGGAAAACGTATTCCATGAAAAAAACAGTTGCGGTTGAAGAGGCCGTTGGCATGGTTCTGCCCCATGATGTAACCGAAATCGTAAAAGATGAGTTCAAGGGACGTGCCTTTAAAAAGGGCCATATCATTCAAGCCCAAGATGTGGAACACCTAAAACGGCTGGGCAAGGAACATATCTATGTCCTGGAGCTTGGCCCCGAAGAGATCCATGAAAATGAGGCGGCAGAGATTCTGGCAAAGGCCCTATCCGGGCCCGGCTCCATGCTTTCAGCCGAACCCGTTGAGGGCAAGATTGCCCTGCACGCTGCCTGCGACGGGCTCTTAAAAATTGATAAAGAGGCACTGTACCGCTTCAATCTCTTGGGAGTGGTGATGTGTACCACCCTCCAGACCAACACC
>CAYWMZ010000071.1:0-8377 GCA_964459485.1 uncultured Desulfocapsa sp.
AAAGGTCGGGTTACTCTGATAGCGTAAGCCGAACTGTAGTACCCCCGACAGGGTGTGGCGAGACTCTTTATCCTCAACTTCCACAAGGTATTCATCTGCAAGCCTGGCAATTTCGCTGTCAGGGGGACTCAGGTCTTTGGCCTTTTGCAGGTAGGTGTTGGCCGTTATAACCACCCCGAGGCGTTGGTACAGGACTCCAAGTTCCAATAAGACACGTGGCTGGTTGCTGGCAATCACCAGCATTCCTTCCATGGCTCCGATTGCAGATTCAAAGTTTCCCTCGTTTATGGCAAATTGTGCATAAGCATAGAGTTTATCCAGGTTTGCAGGGTCTTTGAGAACCTTTTGGTGGAGAACACGGAGGGCAGCAGAAGGTGCCGGTGAGGCCATTACCTGGATTGGCAGAAGAAGGACACATAACGACAGTATCAGGGAGGGGAGTTTGTTTTGCATTGATTGGTCTGCTGTTCGTTTGAGGTGTTTTGTTGGACTGAAGGCAGCTACAATATGGGTATTCGTAAAGGTTGTTGGTAACAGCGTGCCGAACCAGCCGATATTCATTGGATAGTAATGTGGAAAATTGCAATACTATAGCCCCAAATCAATAACATCAACTGCATCACATTGTCCTCTCTTTACTATAGAGAGGTGTGATTTGTCAAATAATTTGATTGCTTTGTGAGCTTGGGGACAGCAATTCCAGATTTGAGGTGATTGTGAGAATTATTTTTACAAAAAATGAATATGGTGATATTAAAGGCTCCAGGGGAACATTTCGTGGCTCCACTGGAAAACGTTTTCTGCTACTGGGCCATCGGCCAGTAGCGTTCCCCTTACAGGCCGAGTTGGCACCACCCTGCACTACCATTTTATATGAAAGGATCACGGATCAACATAGTGGCAGTACTCTTTTTTCTCTGTGGGTGTACTCTTTTTTCTCCAATTTCGGAAGACTTTGATCCCCTTGTGGAAAGTCTCTACGACGGTTTTCTGAAGTGGGAGAGTAGCGAGCGAAACCTTCTCGTTGATCAGATCATGCCGGATGAGGTGGCAGGCCTTTATATAAAGGGCAGGAGGGGGGGGGTGGGCTATGAGTAGGGACAAGCATTTTGTTCGTTCTGTGCTGCTGGTGGATGATGCCCCTCAGACACTCACCATCTGCCGTAGTATCCTGGAGAAGGCTGACTTTGAGCATATCCATACCCTGCAAGACAGCCGGGAGGTACTCTCTTTTCTTGCAAATAACAGGGTTTCCATTGTAGTTCTCGATCTTGTTATGCCCCATCTCACCGGTCAGGAACTTCTGGCCACCATCGCCAAGGAATATCCTGAAATCAGTGTTATCGTCATGTCTGCAAGAGACGAAGTGGACACCGTGGTGGACTGCATGCAGCGGGGGGCCATCGATTATCTCTTAAAACCCATAGAACCCACCCGCCTGATCTCTTCCCTGCGGCAGGGCTTTGAATTCTGCTCTCTCAGATACGAGACCCTGAATCTGAAACGGCATCTCCTTGCAGAAGAGATGGCAGATGAGTCTGCCTTTGCGGCAATTGTGACCCGCAATAAAAAGATGCGCTCAATCTTTCGCTATATTGAGGCCATCTCCCTGTCCCGGGAAGCAGTACTGATTGGTGGAGAGACCGGAGTGGGCAAGGAGTTGATTGCCAGGGCCGTGCATGAGGTCAGTGGTAGGGCGGGGGACTTTGTGGCGGTGAATGTGGCGGGCCTTGATGACACCATGTTTTCCGATGCCCTGTTTGGGCATGCGAAGGGGGCCTTTACCGGCGCTGCCGTAGCCCGTACCGGATTGATCGCCAAGGCCAGAGGAGGAACGCTTTTTCTTGATGAAATTGGTGATCTTCAGGAACTCTCCCAGGTCAAACTGCTGCGATTGCTGCAAGAGAAGGCCTATTACCCCTTGGGCTCGGATGTTTCCATCAAGACCGACTGTCGGGTGGTTTGCGCCACCAATAAGGATCTCAAGGACCTGCTTTCACAAAGAAAGTTCAGGAAAGATTTTTACTACAGGCTTGCGTCCCATAAGATCTGTATTCCCCCGCTTCGAGAACGCAAAGAGGACCTGCCCCTGCTTCTGGACACCTTTCTGGCCGAGGCCGCAGAAGACCTGAAAAAGAAAAAACCTCTGCCTTCTCCTGAGTTGCTAACACTCCTTAATGTGTATCATTTTCCCGGTAATGTGAGGGAGTTGAGAGCGATGGTGCTTGATGCTGTCAGTTGCCATCGCGCCGGTAGACTCTCCCTTGAAAGCTTTAAAGAAATTATTGGAGAGGCAGAGCTGGGAAACAGTAATGATGTTGCCCCGGCAGGGGAGGGGCACGAGAGATTTTCTTTCAGCGACACCGGACGCTTTCCCACCTTGAAGGAGTGTGAACGCTATCTGATCCGGGAGGCTATGCGTCAGGCCTCTGGGAACCAGGGGATAGCTGCCACCCTCCTTGGTATTTCCCGTCAGGCCTTAAATAGAAGGATATTGCGTCAGCCCTCCTTGGTAGAACCTCCCTCCTGACAGGTCTGCAACATTTGTTGCGGGAGCCACCTGTTGCCATGGGTTTCTCTGGCCCGTCATCCCCCTGATTTACCCCATTATTTCCCGTTTTCCCCTCCGTTTTCCCTGGTGCCTAGCAACAAATGTTGCGCAGTGCTGTTTGTCGAAGACTCTCTACGTGGGCAACTCCTCAAAGATACTGTTCATATCGTAACTAGTTGAAAGGTAATATGATTTTATCGTGTCATGTCCATGTGGAATGAAGATGTCAGAAACTCCTTTCACACTGGTGCAGCTCTTGCAACGAGTATTCGGTCGGTCGGGGTGTCCCTTTGAGCCGTATAGGTTGCGCAGTTGACACTTGACAGTGGGGAAGGTCAGTATGCAGAATGGTGCAGAGAGTAAAAAAGATCAGGGGCAGGATCTCCACCCCGTCGAACTCCGTTGATTCCAGTAGGAAATCATGACTGACAGACCGCATTTATCCACCACCAGATGAGCAATTAAACCTATGGCTACTATTTTACTGGTTGATGACGATCTTGGCCTGCAGAAGATTCTTGGGCTTTCGCTGAAGAAGTATGAGGCGGAATTCACCGTTCTTTTTGCAAGTAATGGGGAAGAGGCCATCGAGATCTTCGGGCAACAGGCCATTGATCTGCTGGTCACCGATATCAAGATGCCCAAAATGGACGGCCTTGCCTTGCTGGCCTATATGAGTGTCAAATATCCCAATATCCCCTGCATTGTCCTGACTTCGTACTCCATTCCTGGATTGGAACAGAAGTTGTCCCGTTCTATCTTTCGCTTTCTAAAAAAACCGGTCAATCCGACGGATCTGGTTGAGCTGGTGCGAGAAGGACTGCAACAGGTAGTGGAGGGGGAGACCCTTAGCGGTATTTCTGTTCCCGGCCTTATGCAGATCATTGAAGCGGAGGAAAAGAGTTGTCTGCTGGTGATCCGGGTGGATGGTGTGAAGCAGGGTGGGATGTACTTCCATGGCGGGGAACTCTACGATGCGGTCTGTGGGACATTGCAGCACAAAAAGGCTGCCTTAAAGCTTATTGCCATGGAAAACGCCCAGGTGGAGTATAGAAAATCACCCGTTGAAAAAATACCCAAGGGTATTCAGAGTGGTATGCAGGCCCTGATCCTTGAAGCCATGCGTCTCAAGGATGAACAGATGGCTGCGGGGGGTGTGGACAGGGCTGGGATCCATAATCAGGATAGTCTGCTGTGTCAGGGGATTCAACTCTGTGAAGGATTGCATTTGCGGGAGGCCCAGAAAGTTCTGCTGCAGGTGGCCTCACAGGATGACACGAATATGGAGGCCTGGCTCTGGTTGTCGAGGACGGTCATCAATATGAAACAGTTGCGTGTGGCTCTGACCAAGGCCTATAAACTGGCTCCCAAAGATAAAGAGGCCGTTCACGATGTGCGTAAATTCAGCCTCGCTAGCAAGGCGGGCCTGGATCAGATCCGCCACTGCCCCTTCTGCTATGCGCCCATTGCCCCTAAGGCCTCTCACTGTCACTACTGTAACGGCTTCCTCACCGTCAACGCCGAGAACCTGCCCCAGATCGGCAAGAATAGTAATCCATTGGTATTTCGTGAAACGCTCAGCCGCTTTGAGGATGTTCTGGCAAGGGAGGTAAATCTGCCGGTGCTCTTCTACGCTGCCTTGGCCTGCCTCCATCTGGGGGATTTTGATGTTGCCCTGGAGTACCTCGAACAGCTCCAGGAGTGTGCAGACCCCAGGGAAAATGTATACAGTGCAACGGTGGAACGTATTGTCGCCTTTATTGCTTCCAGGCAGGTGGCCGATGGCAGGGAGGACGATTTAAAGGGGAATACGGAACGCATTGTCCCAGGCGGGGGATGGGTGCAGAAGAGGGTATTGGTGGTGGAAGACAGTCCCACCACTCGTAAGGTCATTAAGATGACCCTGGAAAGACATAATTTCAGTGTGGTTGAGGCCGAAGACGGCGTTGAGGCACTTACTAAGATTAACGATGAACAGCTGGATTTGATCCTGCTCGATGTCATGCTGCCCAAGCTCGATGGCTATGGCATACTCTCTGTTTTAAAGCAGAATCGCAAATTGAAAGAAGTGCCAGTTATTATGCTCACCAGTAAAGACGGATTGAAAGATAGAATCAAAGGCCGTTTTTCTTCGGCCAGTGCCTATCTCACAAAACCCTTTAAACCCGGTACCCTGATTGAAAAGGTAAATCAGTATATATAGGAAGTGGTGTGTTTGTAAGTAAATGAAAACAAAAGGAATGAATTCATGAACGGAGTGAAGATCCTGGTGGTGGACGATAGTCCCAGCCAGCTACGAATGACCAGTGCTGCCCTTGAAGGCCAGAACTTTGAGATCATTACGGCAGTGGACGGTGAAGATGCCCTGCACCGGGTCTCAGCCGACAGGCCTGATCTTGTGGTTCTGGATGTGGTGATGCCCAAAATTGATGGCTTTCAGGTGTGCCGGAAGATGAAGTCCTCTTCTGCCATGCAGCATATTCCCGTTATCATCCTGAGTAGTAAAAATCAGAAGGTTGACGAATTCTGGGGCAGGAAACAGGGCGCAGATATGTACCTGACAAAGCCCTTTGACAAAGAGCAGCTGCTGGCTGCGGTCAAAAAGTATCTCTCCTGAGGCCTTGTGAAAATGACAGACCATCACCCCCACAGCTTCGCAAATAAAGAGGGACTTCTGGACCTGCTGGGGCGTATCAATATGGAGTTGCAGGCGGGCCTGGAGACGGAGACAGAGTCCATTCTTCCTGGAGTACAGGACACAGCGTTACAGGATATTGGCCGCCATGTCTGTTTTGCACTGGGAGACGAGCTGCTGGCAATCCCTCTCTCTTCTGTATTGGAGGTGGGAGATTTACAGAATGTGCAAGCCCTGCCACTGCTTCCAGCATGGTTGTCCGGTATTAGCAATCTTCGGGGGGAGATCTTGTCGGTGGTGGATCTTGCCCGCTTTCTGGGATGGCAGAACGGGGCTTCCTTGAAGACACGTCCCTTTTTTGTCGTTCACGATGAGAGCATTAAGCTGGCCATTACTGTGGGCAGAATCCTGGGCACGCGAACTCTGTACTCTTCGGGCAGGGAGCAGGAGGTTGGCAATGCCTTTTCTGCCGGAAGGGCGATCTTTAAAGATGGGGAAGGGGAACGGGAGGTCAAGTTGTTTGATCTCAAGGCATTTCTGGCATCCGAAACCTTGCGGGAATTAGACCTAGAGAGCAGTATCGGCTGGAAAAAGGAATAACTATGGCGGCAACATCAGAGGTGTCAATAACCACGGAAGTCATCAAGGAGGTGCAGAGTTATCTGCCCGATATGGATGGCTACCTGCGTCTGCTTGCCAGGGATATCAGCAGCCACTCTGAAGAGGGTGAAAGGGAGCTGCATCGTATGACCCACACCATCAAAGGTGCTGCGGCCATGGTGCAGCTGGCTGAGTTGAGTGAAACTGCGGCCCTGATGGAGGATGTGCTGGACGAGATCCTTGCCGGAGATCGTGCCTGGAGTGAGACCTGTATCGGGGCTGTGCTTACTATCCTTGAAAACATCGCCACATACTGTGCGGCGCTGGGAACGGGTGATGCAGACGCTGCAACACTCATCGGCAGTGCCACCCGGGCATTTGAAGAAATAAAGAACGAGTCGGCCACCGCCCTGTCTCCGGCCCTGGATACGGATCTGGAAGATGATCCGGCGGAACTCCTTGCCCTCCTTACTGAAGATGGAGGCGATGCTCCTGAAGATGATTTCTTCCAGCAATTTATTGAGGAATCCGGAGAAGAGAGTACGGCTAATGAACTGGAGAGCTTTCTAGCCGAACCGGATGATACCGCTCAAGAAGATGCCCTTGATGCCCTGCTGGGAATAGAGAACAGCAGCTCCCTTGAATCTGACACTGAATCAGTGTTGTCGGAAGAGACCTTTGCCGGGACAGCACTTTCCATTGATCAGGAACTCCAGGAGAGTTTTGAAGAGGAGGCCGAAGAGCATCTGGACAATATCAGCCGTCAACTCAACGAACTCTCTTCTGCGGTCAGTGAGGAGATGGCCCTCAGTGAAAGGTTTCGGCGACGCCTGCACTCTGTCCGCCGCTCTGTTCATACCTTAAAAGGTGCCGCCGCAGTCATCGGCATCGAGTCAGTGGCCGCATGGGGCCACGATTTTGAAGACTTTCTGGATTGCCTCCACGATGAGTCGGAAACCATTTCACCCGAAGGTATTGCTGCTATGCAGGATGGTGCCGATATCCTTGAGAGGATAGCGACAGACCCGGCTGCCGATATCAGTGCCGCAAGGGACACCTTGCTGGCAATCTTTCCTTCAATCGTGGTGGGAACGGCAGAGAATCAGGAAGCGGCGCTGTTTACAGCAGAACCTGTTGTGCCTGCTCCTGCTGCCGTGGAGGAGTGGAAATACTCCGCCGGGACAGACATCTCCCGGCAACATATCTTTCAGTCCCGGACGGATGATCCTGTCGCAGATGTGGCTCCGGTTCGCATTGCTGCTTCTAAAAAGGGAAGCTCCAAGGGGCGCAAGCGCACCGTTCGAGTGGGAAATGAGAAGATCTCTGCCATCATGGGCCTGGGTGGAGATATGGCCATCACCCTCAGTAGTTTTGAAAATTCAGCTTCAAGTATGCAGAGTCGTTTGGAGGAGTTTGAAGGCAGCCTGCAACGCCTGAAGACCATTGTTGCAGATTTTGAGGCAGGCTGTGAAAAGGATGCCCTTCTCTCTCCTGCTTCTCTGCAAGCTGTGGCCGGAGAGCAGGAAGGCAGGGCGGATGAGTTTGACTCGCTGGAGCTTGATCGCTACTCCGAACTTCATATTCTGAGCCACTCCTTAAATGAGGTTGTGGCCGATTTTGAATCCTTTAAGTCACAGAGTTCCACGGCTCAGGAGGCCTGGCAGTTAGCAGTGGACAGGCAACGCAGGGTCGTGGGGGAACTTCAGTCTGCGGTGCAATCCATCCAGATGACACCCTTTTCAACACTTGGCAACAGGTTGTACAAGACGGTGCGTGAATCGGCACGGGTCACAGATAAGAAGGTGCGCCTGCTCATTGAAGGGGGATCCATAGAGATGGATACCTATATCTGGAATGTGCTGGCGGATGCCCTGATGCATATGCTGCGTAACTGTGTGGATCATGGTGTTGAGACGGCCGAGGAGAGGAAGATGCTTGGCAAGGCGGAGCAGGCCACCATACGAATCAACTGTTCCCGCAAAGGCAGCCGTTTTGTGCTGCGTCTCTCCGATGACGGCGGGGGCTTAAATCATGAGGCCATCCGGGAGCGGGCACTCATGCTCTATCCGGGTAGCGGTGTCCGGGAGATGGACAACAGTGAGCTTGCGGCCTTGATCTTTAAACCGGGCTTCTCCGTGCGTTCTCAGGCCACGTCCATTTCCGGCCGGGGCGTGGGGATGGATGTGGTTCGCAATGCTCTTGATCAGTTGAACGGTTTTATCGACGTCTACTCCCGTTCTGGTGAGGGCACAGATTTTGTGCTGTCCATGCCCATTGTTGTGGCGCAGTTGCCAGCTCTTATGGTGATCTTTGGCGGACAGCAGTTTGCCGTCCCCATGCGTGATGTGAACAGTGTCTTGCGCATCTCTGCCCGAGAAATGAGAAAGGATACATTTGAGGTGAACGGAGAGGCTGTACCGCTGTTGAGACCCGCCTCACTTATGCGTCTGCACGCTTCGGGCAATACGGATACCGAGAGAAGCGGTTTTGCAAATTCCTCTTTGGCTCTGGCTGTTGAGGCTTCGGGGAGACGGGGGCTGCTGGTGGCCGATGCCATATTGGGGCAGAAAGAGGTGGTCTTTAAAGGTCTT
>CAYWMZ010000072.1:0-8345 GCA_964459485.1 uncultured Desulfocapsa sp.
ATCCGTTATGAAAAACCTGTGTTGGCCCTGTGGAAGGACAAGGTGGTAATTGTCACGCCTGGTTGTCAGGATATCGTGACCCTTATTGATAAAAATGGAGAGATTTCCGGCGGCTTTAACCGTTTTACCATGGCGGCTATTAGCCCCCACACAACCCAGGCTAAAGGTCGGGGTTGTGTCGATTGTCACCAGTCCACCAAGACAATTGGTTTAGGTGAAGGGACGGTGTCGGTGGATGAGCAGGGTGTCTGGACGTTTACGGCATTGGATCAGGGAGTGGAGACCTTGGCTGGCAAGACAGTCCCCTTTGACGCCTTTGTGGACATTGATGGAAAGGCACTGCAACATGGCTCACGCCCTGATCTGCGCCCCTTCAATAAAGAGGAACTACGGCGTATCCTTCGGGTGGGGCAGTGTGTTGGCTGTCATGATAAATACCAGGATCCCATGTGGCAGAACTATACGTTCGATACACGATGTTCCCGGCTGGACAAGGATGAGTAACGATAAAATTCTATAAACAACTAATGTGGAGGCACTGTGCAACAGAAAAATAAGTATCGTGATGCGGTCTTTGTGATCAGCGAAGAACGGCTTTGCCCCCTGTATAATATTGGTGAAGAGCTGAAGGTGAATAGTCTCTGTGTGGAGGTTCCCGAGGCCAAGGCGGTCTGTATCATCCTGGTGGGGAAACTCATGGAGATCACCGCCAAGACAGACAGTTTTGAACGATTTTCACAGCTCGGTGTTCAGAAATCCAAATTTGACTGTGGCGGCTGCGCAGGGAAGATCCACTTTGAGTATAAAAAAAAGAAGGGTTTTTCAACTGTCCAGATGAAACTGCTGTCGGAGGCGGAGGAGAGACGCCGCAAGACGCATCTTGATAAGTTTTACAGTAAGCTTCGTAATTTTCCACTGTTTGAATCTCTGGACGATAGTGCCCTGTACGATCTTGCTGATCTTCTGGAGCTCAAGACCTATCCTAAAGACAAGGTCGTCCTTAAAAAAGGGGAACCTGGCTCCAATCTTTTTGTCATTTTGGACGGGAGGGTTGGTGTTATAGCCGATGATGGGCAGCGTTTGGCGGAGATGGGTAAGGGAGAGATATTTGGCGAGATGAGCCTCCTCTCCGGCGAGCCGGTGTCCTGCTCCATTCACTCGCTGTCAGAGACAGAAGCGGCACTGCTCAGCGTCAAAAATTTCAAGCATGTCCTTAAAAAATACCCGGTGCTCCAACTCTTTCTTCTGAAGATGCTGGTGGATCGTGCCCAGGCCATGGCCCTGCGTTCCGGGAATATTACCTCGGGGATGTCGGGCGAGCTCGATGAAATCAGCATGGTGGAGCTTTTTCAGCTGATCAACTCCAGCCAGAAGAGCGGCACCATAGAACTCCTTCTGGATGATGCCAAGGCCACAGTGTTCTTTGGCGCAGGGGAATTTATGCAGATCCGCTACCGTGAGCTCACGGACAAGGATGCCCTTTTTGCCCTGCTGGCCAAAAAAGATGGTCATTTCACCTACACCAAGGGAATCCCCATTGAATTTGATAACAGAGATCCTTTTGGCGGTTTTATGGGGCTTATTATGGAAGGGGTACAGTTTGTGGATGAGCAGACGTATGGGGAGTAGACTGTCACTCTGAATGGAACCCTGCTGATCTCTTGGATGCAATCACAGGACTCGCATCACCAGATCACCAACACCCTGCTTGAGTAGCGAAAGTCTTTTGGCCAGGCCGTAAGAGAGATCCACATCCCGGCCAGCAACGTAGGGCCCACGGTCAGTGACCGTGGCTTGGACGATCTCACCGGTTTGGGTATTGGTGAGTTCAACCCGGGTGCCCAGGGGCATCTCCTTGTGGGCTATGGTGGCAGCGTTCATATCGTAGATCTCGCCATTGGCCATGGGTTTGCCGTGGAAGTCCTTGCCGTACCAGCTGGCGACCACTGATTTCTCCCCACCCTTTTCTGGAAGTCTGATCTTGATCTTCTGACCGATTTGCAGGGTTCTTGGGTCTGAAATAGCGTTGTCCTTTAAAATCTCGGAGAGGTTGACGTGATACTTTTTCACGGCCAGCTCCCAGAGGGTTTCACCCGGTTGCAGACTGTGTTCGATAAATTCTCCCCGGCTGTCTTCCTGTCCAGCCGTTCTCTCTGTTGCAGGGTCTATGGGATAGATAATTTTGCTCTGAGTACAGGGAATGGATAGAGGAGGGACACTCTTTTCTGTCTTGGGTTGCTGTGTTGCATCTTGCAGGGACTCCTTAAAAGAACTTTCCATCGTCTGGATGGTGGCCCCTTCCCTCAGAAACCAGTTACCGTTTATGGATGATTTTGCCACGCTGTTGGGGTTGTTGCGCTGAAGATCTTTCCAGTTGGTGTTCAGTTGTTTGGTGACTGCCGCAATGGTGTCACCTTTCTGTATGTGATAGAGTGTCATATGTTTCCTCCTGCCTGAACGATTAGCAAATTCTAAGCCATGTTCTTAAGATGCGGTATCTGCGAATTTAATTTATGTGGACACAGATGGAGCAGTGCTTTCTCACTCTCCTTCGTCATGTTTTTGACTTTACTTGAGATCTATTTGAGGAGCTTCTAAATAGTTTCCCCAATGAGACTCCTATGTAAGTTTATCGGAGATAAGTATGCTTTGATTAGCTGGAGAGGGAATGTTTTTCCTTCGTAAGTGTATAAAATTTGATGAAAATGATATGCTGACACTGTTGTCAGTTGGCAAGCCCGTATTTTGCTCTTTGTCGAGTTATAATGGACAAAATCCAAGCTGATCACATACAATGAAATGATTGGTTTTATATTATATGCTCAAGCTTCGGACTTGATAAATAAGTAACGATAAAACCAGCTAACAACTTAAAATAATAACATATTAACCTGGTCTCCAGGTGTTCTTGCTGAAGGAATCGTACTTTCATTTGTTGATTCAATCATGAGTGTTGCAGTTGGTATGTTACAAACCGGACAAAGGTTATCGTGGAATAGTTCTGCTGTTACAGGATAATATAACAAGTCGGAAATTTGAGTGATACCTCTATGAAATATTCCATAAATGTTTTTGAGAGCTTTATTGAGCTTCTGAACAATCCTGCCTGGTTGAAAGATGTAGATGGATGTTATCTTCTTGTGAATCAGGCATTCCTGCATTTCATGGGAATGGAACGAGAGGAAATTCTCGGCAGGAAGACCCATCAGATTTTTCCCTTTGCAGTGGCTGAGATTATTGAGGACAGTGATCGTGTGGCTGCTGACTCTAAAGAAACGATCGAGATGGAGAATTCCTTTCCGAATGCTGAAGGCAAACTGGTCTCTTTTAAAAGTAGTAAAGTTGCCGTTACCACAGAGCAAGGGGATGTGCTCTGTATAGTTGGGATTGGACGTAATACAAATACACTGCAAAAATCCCTACAGAGAATAGCTGAACAGCAGGTAAAACAGGAAGACAGTGATGCGGCGCTTCGGACACTGCTGGATTTCCGGGAGCGTGATAAAAAGGCCATTGAAAATCGTATTTCTGAAGCCTTGGCAGAATCAGTACTTCCCTACTTGCAAAAACTGCAACAGGGCTCTCTCGATTCTGTTCAGAATCTGCTCCTTGACACTGTGGTTGATAATGTCCGTTCCCTGATGGCAACCCACGCTATGGGAGTTGCAAATGTATATCTGAGCCTGACTCCAACGGAAATGCAGATTGCCGATTTTGTACGAAAAGGTCTGACTGGCAAGGAAATAGCGGAGAAACTTGGATTGTCACCTGCCACAGTAAATACCCACAGACGGAATATGAGAAAGCGTCTTGGGCTCAATAAACAGAAAATAAATCTACGCCAATATCTCCTGGCGCTTTGAGAATCACTCCCCTTTCCCTGCTGTTTGTCGGGAATATGTACTTAAAACATACCTCTTTTTATAGCATTCATTAATTTTCACGCAGCATATAGACTTTTTGTATCATTGAGTTGAAAAGAGCATTGTTGCAATTTACAGAGGTTTGAATGAAAAAAATACTATTCGTTTTGAGGTGAATTTTGAAGTTATATTAGCATGGCGGAAGCCCTTGATGTGTTCAGGAAGAATAGCATAATCCAGTAGAATGCAGAACGGTCTGTGGGAGATGACATGCACGGACATGGATGTGATGGGCCAGAAAACCGAGTCATTTGCCAATCTCGGCAAATGGTACACTCTGTGAATAGTAAGGAAAATTTAGATCAACCAGCCTACAAACAGCTTGATAAACCGAATCAACAAGCCCAATCCATTACAAGAGGCATCCTGTCACGGCATGAACAGGGTGCGCGAAAGCAGAAGCGCATGAAATCGCCTCTACTGAGGTGCTTGGTCTGCTTGATGGGATATACGCTGGCACTGATCATGGAAATATCAGAGGATGACAGGTTACAATGGGAATAGATAGTGATAATGACGAAGAACGGTTTCAAACTATAATTGAAATGCTTCCTGCCTGCGTCTCTTATGTGGACGGCGAGAGGCGCTATCGTTTCAATAATTCTCAGTTTGGAGAGGTGTTTAACGTCAAGGTAGAAGAGTGTTACGGCAAGCATATGATAGATGTTATCGGTCCTGATGCCTATCGTCTCTCAAAGGAAAAAGTTGATAAAGTATTGAAGGGAGAACGCATTGTCTTTGATGCAAAATTTCAGACCAGTTTTGGCACTACCCTGGAAAACAGGGTGGCTTTTCAGCCTGATATTGATTCAGCCGGAAAATGCAGAGGATTTGTAGTCCTTGCCACTGATATCTCTGAGGAGATGAAAGCTTTTCGGGCACTTGACTCAAGCAGACATCAGTTCCAGCAGCTGTTCGTAGAGAATCCTGCCGGATTGATGCTTTTTGAGGTTACGGAGGATGCGGCATCCACAGAACGTATATTTCGGTTTATTAAGGTTAATAAAGCATATGTTGTCCAGGCGGGGATACCTGAGGAGTCTGTCCTTGGCAAAACTATCAACGAAGTTTTTCCACGTATGGAGCCCTACTGGAATAAGGCCCTCAATAGGGTATATGAGACGGGAAAACCGGAAAAACTCGAGGAGTATTTTGTCGAACTGGGGCGCTTTTATGATGTTTCCTTTTTTAAACCCCATGCTGGACTTCTCGCCTGTTCATTTATTGATATTACAGATCGCAAACTGACGGAGCAGCGCAACAGGAAGCAGCATGAACAGGTGCAGGACAGCTTTGATCGGGTTAATAAATACCTTATTGCAAACAGAAAACGTCTCAAGAGAGAAGAGGGTAAGCGTCAGGGATATGAAAAGAAGCTCGTTCTTTCAGATTCGATTTTTATGCACACCTCTGAAGGAATCTGCATCACAGGGCCCAATGCAGATATCGAAAAGGTGAATCCCGCTTTTACTGCAATCACAGGATACTCAGAACAGGAAGCTCTCGGGGAAAATCCGCGGATTCTCAGATCACATCATCAGGATGATGCGTTTTATAAGAATATGTGGGACAGCCTTCTCACTCTAGGGGCCTGGGAGGGTGAGATCTGGAATCGCCGAAAAAATGGTGAAGCCTATCTTGAATACCTGACAATCACGGCGCTGAAAGACAGCAAGGGAAATGTTTTAAATTATGTCGCTGTTTTTCACGATATTTCAGAGCTTTTTTCCAGTAAAGAGCAAATCGCCTATCACACCTCATATGATGCTCTGACCGGACTTCCCAATCGGTCACTTTTTATGAATTACTGTAGCAGACAGATCACATGCGCCGATACCCACGATGAGACGTTTGTAGTTGCACTCCTTGATATTGATAATTTCAGGGAAGTGAATGAAGGAATGAGCTATGAGATTGGTGACAGACTGCTCAAACGGGTGGCCAGTCGTATTGGAAAGTGCTGTCGGAGTCAGGATATTGTCGCCAGACTCGGGGGAGATGAATTTGGTTTTTTGATTCCCAGTGAAGACCAGATGATGGAAGAAAATTTGCTGATCATGGGACGGGTGTTGGAAGTCCTTGCAAAACCGTTTTCCATTGATGATGAAATGGTTTTTCTGAAGTCCTCCATTGGAGTGGCTGTTTTCCCCAATCATGGTAACGAACCTCAACAACTGCTGCAAAAAGCGGAGATGGCTCTTTATCAGGCAAAAGAACTTGGAGGAAGCCGGGTTAAGGTCTTCACAGAGCGTGCTATGGAAGAGGTGCAGCAGAGGCTTGATCTGAAAAACAGCCTTCGCCTGGCGCTTGAGCAGGAAGAGTTTGAGCTTTATTACCAGCCCAAAATTGTCTTTGCCGATGGTACGATTCGTGGGGTTGAGGCGCTGATTCGCTGGCGCAGGGGGGATGGAAAACTCATTTTTCCTGATGAGTTTATTCCACTTGCTGAGGAATCCGAGCTGATAACAAAAATCGGCGCCTGGGTTATTGAAGAGGCTTCGCGGCAGCTGAAATCATGGCATGAACGAGGCATGGATCATTTCACTGTGGCCATTAATCTTTCTGCCCGGCAATTTGTCGATCCTGATCTGCTCGACCGCCTCTACAGTGCTGTTGATCGCTATGAACTGAAAGTCCAAGATCTGCATCTTGAAATTACAGAACATACCATGGTGGAGGAAATTGATCAGACTGTAGCCATCATGGAAAATCTCACAGAGCAGGGTTTTACCATTTCCATTGATGATTTTGGCACCGGTTTTTCCTCCCTTGCCTATTTAAAACAGTTTCCAATAACTACCCTTAAAATTGATCGTACTTTTGTCAAAAATCTGCCGGATGACAGGCATGACAAGACTATTATCAGCCTGACCATTTCCCTTGCCAGATCACTTGGGATGTCAGTAGTTGCAGAAGGTGTCGAGACGAAAGAGCAGCTGGAGTTTTTGCGGGAACTTGGCTGTGATGAATATCAGGGATATTACTGTAGTCGGCCTCTTCCTGCGTCAGAGTTAGAGGACTTTCTGTTACATCGTGAAGCGATGTGAACTCTTTGGAGGTGTATAAATGTTGAACAAATTATCTATAAAATTAAAAATATTAGGTCTGGTCTTCAGTATGATTGCGTTCACGGCAATGATCGCTGTAGTCGCTCATAACAGTTTTAGCGATATTGAAGTTGGAGCCCGCCATGTTTTTGCAGCAGGTGTGGCGACCGACGAGATGAAGGCAGAGTTTTTTGATACCCTCAGTGCGGATCGTAACTCTGTTCGAATCGGGCTCGCCATTACTGTTGTTGTCGGATTATCTCTGGGATTTCTGCTTTCTTTTAATATCAGCAGACGTCTTACACAGGTCACCGGACTGGCTGAAAAAATGGCTTCCGGTGATTTTTCCAGTCGTATTGATGTCAAGAGTAATGATGAAATCAGTCACCTTGTGCAGATACTCAATACAACAATGATCAATGTGAGTTCAATTATTCACAATGTTGCAAGTGAGGTGACGGTTCTTGGCAATTCATCTAAAGAGCTGAAAGGAGTGGCCCGTATTTTAAGTGACGGGGTAAATACCACCAATGAGCGTTCAAGTTCTGTGGCGGAAGCCAGTGAAGAGATGACCACCAATATGAGTGCTGTGGCGGCAGCAAGTGAAGAGGCTGCGACAGGTGTGAATCTAGTGGCCACAGCTGCCGAAGGTGTCCAGACTGCCATGGATGAGGTATCCGGAAAAGCGGAGCAGGCAAGGATTATCTCGCAGAATGCTGTTGAGCTGGTGAAGGCATCATCTGAAAAGGTGGATGTGCTTGGACGGGCAGCCGATGAAATCACCAAAGTAACGGAGGTTATAACAGAGATATCAGATCAGACAAATCTTCTTGCCTTAAATGCCACCATTGAGGCAGCACGCGCCGGAGAGGCTGGGAAGGGGTTTGCTGTTGTTGCCAATGAGATCAAGGATCTTGCCAAACAGACGGCAGATGCCACTTATGAAATTAAAAATAAAATTGAGGCCATTCGTCATTCTGTTTCAGAAACAGTACGTGAAATCGGTCAGATATCAGGGGCCATTGCTCAGGTTGATGATGTTGTTGTGGATATTACAACTGCTGTAGATGAACAGAATACGACTACTAGGGAAATTGCGGACAATATCATGCAGGCAGCTGCAGGCATTTCTGAAGTGAATGAAAATGTTGCCCAGAGTTCCACGGTCGCAGGTTCCATTAATCAGGATATTATTCAGGTAAGTTCTGTGGCCAGAGAGCTTGCTCTGTCAGGAAATGATGTCAAGGGATGGGCAACAGATCTTGGTTCCGTGGCTTCGAGACTAAAATCCGGGATGCGCCGTTTCAGCCTGTCAACCGGTCCTGAAGTTGCCGCAGTATATAGTGGCGAACAGACGGATTTGATGATCTGGGAT
>CAYWMZ010000073.1:0-8334 GCA_964459485.1 uncultured Desulfocapsa sp.
GAAGCAGCAGGCCGTGTAGGCGTGGCAGGGAACTGCCGGGTTCCCTGTGGTCTATTTCTATAAAGGGGCCGGAATAGTGAAGGACAGCGGCCAGTCGGCTGTTAAGGTCTTGACTCTCGCTTAGGTGCAGGGTCTGTCTGTTGTCGACTCGCAGCAGAAAGCTCACAGAAGGGGCGGCCAGGGCATAGTTTTTTACCACCTCGTCGATATGGTTCAGTTCCGTCCGTTTGGTGCGTAAAAATTTCCTTCTGGCCGGAGTGTTGCCAAAGAGATTTTTGATCTCAATGATGGTGCCCCGGGCGCAGCCGCTCTCGTGGATACTTTGGAGTTTTCCGTAGGTAAGGATGGCAGTGGTCCCAAGGTCTGCCTCCTGTTGCCTGGAGGTGATGTTCATCTTGGAAACCGAAGAGATGGAGGGAATAGCCTCACCGCGAAAGCCAAGGGAAGAGATGGCTTCAAGATCACTGTCTGTAATAATTTTAGAGGTGCCGTGCCGTTCCAGGCAGAGTAGGACATCGTCCTCATCCATGCCCTCCCCATTGTCAATGATACGAATAAGCCGGGTGCCTCCCCCTTCAATCTCGATTTCTATCCGGGTAGCCCCAGCGTCGAGGCTGTTTTCAATAAGCTCTTTCACTACCGAGGCAGGCCGTTCCACCACTTCCCCTGCGGCAATGCGGTTGGCCAGTTGTTCCGGGAGGACACGTATCTTGGACATATTATGGGATTTGTAGTGTCAAATTAACGGGGTTTAGCTGTCTGTGCTGGGTATCATAGCCCAGGTTGTTCCATTACGGAAATAATCCGGTTTGCCCCAGAGGGTCTTCATGGTATAGATGAAGTGGGTTCAGCCTGGTTATATTATCGGATTAGTATACCAGTTTTGTGCTGTTTACCTTCTTTTTTTCGATCTCGGCAGCAATATTCTATCTTGATGAGTACCCCATGAATGACCCTCTGAGAAAAAATCTGGTTCCCATAGAAGATCTCCAGGATATTCGTGGCGTTCAGCTCCCTGCACGTCTTAACTTTGTGCAATTGGTGGTGACTGGTCCGCCTGGTGCTGGAAAGACCTATTATATTAATCATGTGCATGGCTGGCCCAACGAGGGCTATGTGGATCTGACCCGAAAGGGCTGGTGGAAAGATCAGACCCTCACTTATAAACCGCGCGAGGTGCACCTGGGATTTCCATTTAAGGGCTTTTCCGAGGCTCTCACCGTCTTTGATAAGGAATGGCTGGAGGCTGAAGAACCGCTCTTTCTTGAGCTCGATCGCATCCAGATTCCACCCGTTAAAAAGTATTTTTTCCAGAGCAACTGGAGGAAACGCTTTATCTTCGAGTTTTTATTACCCGACCCCAAGACCATCTTCAGGCGACGCCTGGAGAGGCATAAGGAGGGCTATTTCCCGGTGGATAAAAACCTCACACTTGAAATGGTGGTGCGTCAGCTTGATATTTACCGCGAGGTCGCCCTCTATATGCATCTGGCCCAGATGCAGGTCTATGTGCGTGAGGGCTTGAGCCATCCTCCCATGCGTATTGCCGGAAAAGATGATGTCAACGTACCTGGGTGGGCAAGGGCCGAGCCCGAACACCAGCACAACCTCAGGACCTTCTCCGGTTGGAAATCCCTTATCTTACGAAAGGATCCCATTGAGTGGTTTACGGTGACCGATCAGTTACAGGTTCTTAAAAGAGACTGCCGGATTCCCCATGACGGGAAGACTTTTGAGATGGTCATTGGGGAGCAGACCCTGGTCTTTCATCCCGAGATCCCCATTGGCGTGAAGAAAAAGAATATTCAAAAGAATTGGCTGATCTCTCCATCCAAGGCCTGTTCCGCCAACACCATCCATGGCTTTGCCAGAATCCGGGTGGGAGAGAGGGTGCTGATCGGGCGGGATAATCATCAGTTTGACGAGATCTTTCACTTCCCCAAAAGTGTCTCCAAGCGCCACCTCACAGTCACTAATATCCGCGGCGATCTGATGATCAGCCCCCTTGACGGCAAGGGCCATATCGAGATTGTACGTAGCGGGGAACAGGATATCAGGGAGCGTATCGGCACTAATCGTTATAATGCCTTCCTGGGGATTCGTGAGATCTATGGCGGGGCCATTACCATGCTGCCGCCCGTTGAGGCTCTGGCTACCATCAAAGAGGTGAATGCTATCCTTGGTAACGAGGCCTTCCGGGCCCAAGCTCACTCCGGTGCCCCCGGTGCCCTGCTGGAACTTCCCGATGCTGTACGGCTCTTGATTGCAGGAGACCTTCACGGCCAGGTGGATAATTTTTTGAAAATTCTCAATGAGAACTGTCTTCTTGCACATCTCAGCTCTAACAGCGCCGCCCTGGTTGTCCTGGGAGATGCGGTTCACTCTGAGCTTCCCAAAGAGATGAACAATATGGACAGTTCGGTTTTGATAATGGATCTGATTTTTAAGATGAAGTGCCAGTTCCCGGAGAACTTCTTCTACCTCTTGGGGAATCATGATACCTTTGATGAAAGGCTGTGCAAGTCCGGTTCCTATCAGGGGCTCCTGATGCGGAAGCGTCTGTTGGAATTACGGGGGGAGCAATATGTGGCCGAGATGCAGAAGTTTTATGATCTACTTCCCATGATCATGAAGACAGATTCCTGTGTGGCTTGTCATGCGGCGCCTCCCCGAAAGCTTATTGATCACAACAAGGCGGTAAACCTTCGGGCCTATCCTCAGGTTTGCCATGAGATCCTCACAAATCGGATTAAACGTTCCCATTATCTCTCCGGATATGATAAAAGGGATGTGAAACAGTTTCGTAAGGGGCTGGGACTTCGGAAGCGGGCACCCTTTGTGGTAGGGCACACTCCCCTTGATCCTTTTAACAGTTTCTGGAAAAATGCTGGCAATATTAAAGGGCATCATATTATATACAGTGGCCGCGAGGATGGGCCCTGTATGTTTATACAGATCAGGAAGAAGATGATCCCCTTGAGTTATCCCGCAGAACCGCTCACAAAGATTATAAATGAGTTAAAGGTCTGAGTCTGGCAGTGACAGTATGTACTGTTTTCTAGATGTAATATTTTTGGAGTATGGAGAGAGTTATGGTAGTACGGTCAACAAATCCCCTTGCCGGATTATTGCGAAAATCGCCCTTTAAGCCCATTCAGGAACATATGCGTACGGTCTATTCCTGTGTTGAGCTGCTCCCTTCCCTGTTTGATGCGCTCCATGGCGGAGATCAGGACAGAGTGAACGCTGTGTCAACTCAGATTGGCGAGCTTGAGACCGAAGCGGATCTGATCAAATCACACTATCGGCATAATATGCCAAAGACCCTGTTGCTGCCGGTGGACAGGAAAGATCTGCTCAGCCTGATCCATGAGCAGGATGCTCTGTCGGATGGTGCCGAGAAGATCAGTCAGATCCTCAGCATGCGTGATATGGTGGTTCCAGCGGCTATTAAGGAGGGCTTAGATGAGCTCCTGCGTGGAACCACGGAGATAAGCCTTCAGGCCCTGACCATGATCGAAGAACTCGATGAGCTGGTACACGTTGGTTTTAGCGGCAAAGAGCATGATAAGGTAACAAAAATGATCTCAGGGGTACGAAAATCGGAGCACAATATTGATAAGGTGTTGCGTACTGTCAACCGTACCCTCTTTGGCGTGGAGCAGGAACTTGACCCAATTTCTGTGATGTTCTGGTATAAGATCATCGAAGAAATCGGGAATATTTCTGACCACGCAGAAAATATGGCTGATCGGCTCCTGCTCTTTTTGTCAAAGTAGGGGCACGGAAAAGAAAGGCTTTGTAACAAAAACGATTACTCTAGAGTAATCAGGAAAGAGAGAAAAAAATGGAAGTTATTGCTGCGTACGGAACCATCTTCATAGTGCTTGCTGTGATCTTTGGTCTGTATATGACTTGGGGGGTTGGAGCCAATGATCTGGCAAATGCCATGGGTACCTCTGTGGGGGCCGGTGCGGTCACTGTAAAACAGGCCATTGGTATTGCCATCGTTTTTGAGTTTGCTGGTGCCGTACTTGCCGGCGGCAATGTGACGAAGACGATCCGTAAGGGTATTATCGATCCCACAGCCATTTCAGCATCTCCCGAAATCCTGGTCTACGGTATGCTGGCTGCCCTGTTGGCGGCTGCGGTGTGGCTGATGATCGCCTCAAGCCGAGGCTGGCCTGTTTCCACCACCCACTCCATCGTGGGGGCCCTTATCGGGTTTGCCCTGGTGGGGATCGGGCCTGATGCGGTGAACTGGGGAAAGGTTGGTAAGATTGTTGCCAGCTGGGTGATCTCTCCGTTTATTGGTGGAACCATTGCCTTCCTGCTGGTGATGTCCACTAGAAAACTTATCTTTAATACTGATAATCCCCTTAAAAACGCCAAGAGGTATGCCCCGGTGTATATCTTTCTGGTCGGTTTTGTGATCTCTCTGGTGACGCTGTTTAAGGGGCTCAAACATCTCCATATTGATCTGAGTGCGGCCCAGAGTTTTGGGATTGCCATTCTTATTGGTCTTTTCACCAGTGCTTTGGGCTGGTTTTTTATTAGAAAGGTCCAAGAGGATCCAGAGGCCGATCGCGAATTTCATTTTGCAAGCGTTGAGAAGGTCTTTACCCCCATGATGCTGTTCACTGCCTGTTCCATGGCCTTTGCCCATGGTTCCAATGATGTTGCTAATGGCATAGGGCCCCTTGCTGCCGTTATCAGTATTGTTTCCTCTGGAGGCGAGGTCATGCAGTCTTCTGAGATGCCCATTTGGATACTATTTGTGGGTGGAACCGGGATTGTGATCGGACTGGTTACCCTGGGCTATAAGGTGATGCTCACCGTAGGCACTAAAATAACAGAACTTACCCCGTCACGGGGATTTTGCGCTGAACTTGCAGCGGCCAGTACCGTTGTTTTGGCTTCCCGTACCGGTCTGCCGGTTTCCACCACCCATATCTTGGTGGGATCGGTGCTTGGAGTGGGCCTGGCCCGTGGTATAGGGGCCCTTGATCTCCGGGTGGTGCTCAATATTATTATTTCCTGGCTGGTGACTCTGCCGGCTGGTGCTGTAATGGCCATGGCTTTTTTCTTCTTCTTAAAGGGTGTTTTTGGGTGAGTGTGGAACACTGTTTAGTATTAGAGTATCGCTCTATTTAGGCCGTAGATCCTGTGCCTCCTGCAAAGAAAAAGGCGATCCCCAAACCCAAGCCGAAGAGTCCAGCCAAGAGGCGGGTCTATAAAAAGCCCTATAATGAAAAGCATATTATAGGGTTTCTCTTTGGCATCTGCCTCTGCCTGACGCTCTTTATCGGCACCCTCCTTCTTGTTCTCAGCCTGCTGAAGGTTCCTGATATTCGCAGCATTGCCCAGTACAATCCCTCACAGGCAACTGAAATTCTGGATAGGCAGGGTAATGTAATTGAACGGATCTATTCGGAAAATCGTACGGTTATTCCGCTCTCTGCTATGCCTTCCTATCTCCCCCAGGCCTTTGTCTCGGCTGAGGATGGACGTTTTTACGAACATCCAGGTCTTGATTTCTGGTCAGTTTTCCGGGCTGCAATCAATAATATACGCAGTGGTCGCCGGGGTCAGGGCGGCTCGACTATCACCCAGCAGGTGGCCCGGGCCCTGTTGTTGACTCCTGAAAAGACCTATCTCAGGAAGTTTAAAGAGGCGATTCTGGCTTGGCGTATCGATACCCTTTTAAGTAAGGATGAGATCCTCCATATCTATCTCAACCAGATCTATCTGGGGAGTAGTGCCTATGGCGTAGAGGCGGCATCCCAGGTCTATTTCGGCAAACGGGCCCGTGACCTCAGCCTCGGTGAGGCGGCAATGCTGGCAGGGCTGCCCCAGGCACCAGCCAGGTATTCGCCGCATCGGAATATGAAGGCGGCTCTTGCCCGGCAACGCTATGTCCTGAATCGTATGGCAGCTGATGGCTATGTGACAGAATCTGCTGCCCGTTGGGCCTTTAGCCGTAAGGTGCAACTGGCCAGTAGTGCCAAAAAGCGGCGGAGCGCTAATGGCTATTTCATCCAGCTGGTCAAGAAACAGGCGCAACGGATCCTTGGGAAATCGCTGAACCGGGCCGGAGTTCGAATCCGAACCACCATGGATTCAAATCAGCAGAGCCGTGCTGTTACTGCACTGCGGCGAGGGCTTGAATCCTCTTTCCCAGGGGATAAAAAGGTGCAGGGGGCAGTAGTTGTGCTGGATTCTTGCAGTGGCCGGGTTCGGGCCTTGGTGGGAGGTCGGGATTTTAATGTGAGTGCCTTTGATCGAGCCACCCAGGCCAGGCGTTCTGCCGGTTCTCTCTTTAAACCCATTCTCTATTCCGCCGCATTTGAAAATGGCTTTGGTCCCAATTCCACACTGATGGATGGCCCCTTCGTGGGGCGTGGTCAGGATGGCAAAGAGTGGCGTCCCAAGAATTTTTCCGGTAGATATTTTGGGGAGACATCTCTGCGGGAAGCCTTGGTTAAATCCAGAAATATTATAGCAATAAAGCTCCTCCAGAAGGTGGGTGTCAAGCGGGTTCAAAAATATGCAGAGAAATTTGGTATTCGTCCTCCCATTACTGCAGATCTGTCTTTGGCCCTGGGGGCAACTGGAGTCTCACTCCTTGAGATCACCGCCGCCTATTCTCCCTTTGTGTGCGACGGGAACTATTTTTCGCCAACCCTGATCAGTACCATAGAGAGTAATTCCGGAAAAGCACTCTTCCGGGCCAAGCCCATCTCCAGAAGGGTGCTGCAAACAGCAACTGCACGTGAAATGAAGGGACTGCTGCGTGAGGTGGTATCTCGGGGCACAGGGAAAAAGGCCCGGGGGCTGGCCGTGGTCTCGGGGGGCAAGACCGGCACCACCAATGAGAACCGGGATGCCTGGTTCGTTGGCTTTACAGGGAAGACCCTTGGCGGAGTATGGCTTGGGTACGACAATAATAAGAGCCTTGGTCATGGCAAGGGGGGCGGCGTTGTGGCGGCACCTATATGGCGTGATGCAATGGAGACAAGTGTCAAAAGGTAGTTGTGAACAAAAATGAAATATCAATGGATTATAGATAGCTGCTATGGTGGGGATGCCGTAGCAAAACTTGAATTGGCAAGGACGCTTGCTGTTCGATTCGCTGAGTTGCTCCTGCAAGAGCCCGATGTTTACAAGCAGTTGGAGCTGCTGAAGGAAAAGCTCACTGTGCTTGATACCCATATGAGTGCCATGGAGATGGGGAAGAGCTGTACCCTTTGTGCTGCACGGCAGGATGGTGGCTGTTGCAGTGTTTATATGGGAAATGAGAACAATGATGCCCTGCTTCTCCTGATGAATATCCTGGCAGGTGTCGATGTGCAGCTGGCAATAGACAACGGTGTGGAGTGTTGTTTTCTGGGGAGCAGGGGCTGCATCCTGCGCTATAAACCGATTTTCTGTTTAAATTACCTCTGCGGACATATCAAAGATGCCTCTACCCGGGAGATGTTGGATGCACTGGATCAGAAAAGCGGTGCCCTGCTCAGTGCTCAATATCGTATGGAACAGGTGTTGATCCATTTTTTGCAGCAAGCAGCCTTTAATATTTTTTGAAATGGTTTTAACAGAATCCCTTCTGCATTTGTTTTGAGCCCAAAGTCTGTCCCCGTAAAATTTCTTATTGGAAATTAAGATGTTTCGAGAGATTGTGGGGGAGCTGTACGGTCAAGTTTAACTTGACACCTGGGGTAAAGTGTCGATACTATTATATAGTAGAGGCAGATACTCTGTCTGCCTTTGATAGGTTCGGCTAAATTGCTATAAAGGGAGGTGCTGTTTGCTTTTGCAACGTATCCGGCGAGTGCACATCTCAACAAGTAAGAGGGTGTGGGGGAACGCCCTCCTTTTCCTCCTTCTCTGCCTCTCCCTTGGAGGTTGTGACAAACAGGAACACAAGGACTACTCTCCCACCTTTTCTGTCGCTGCTCCGGTTACTGGAACCGAATATATCTTTGGGGTTCATCCCCTGCACAATCCTCAGCGTCTGTTTGAGGTCTTTGGACCGATGATGGAATATCTGTCGAAGAATATCGATGGGGTCTCTTTTAAACTGGAGGCCTCCCGTAACTATCCCGCCTTTGACGAAAAACTCTATGCCCGTAAATTTGACTTTGCCCTGCCCAATCCCTTCCAGATCATCAATGCCATTGACAGAGGTTATAAGGTTTTTGGTCAAATTGGTTTGGATGAAAACTTTAGAGGCATTATTCTTGTACGAAAAGACAGCGGTATCACGAAGGTTACAGACCTGAAGGGGGCGGCAGTAAGTTACCCTGCTCCTTCAGCATTAGCGGCCACCATGAT
>CAYWMZ010000074.1:0-1569 GCA_964459485.1 uncultured Desulfocapsa sp.
TTCTTTGCTTTCTACAATATAGCCAACAAGACGTAATGGTTCTTTGGTTTGGTTGCAAGTAAACAGATGGGGTCAGGTCTTGGAATATCATTTTTTAGGGGGCTAGGGCTGGGATATGTAACTTTGTGAATCAAAACTACTGGGTTGAAATTGTGAGTCCAAAACATGATCTGGTGAATTCAGGCACCCATAACCGGATATCGGCTAATCAAAACCAACCTTACTCGATCCAGCGACACAACTCCTCAACAGCCACCCGCTCCGTACGATAGGCATTTATCGGTGCCGCCATATCCGGATAGCCAATTGAAATACCCAGCACCAGACGTTTGGAGGCGGGAATTCCAAGACATTCTTTTACCTCGGCGGAATAGTCGGTGAGAAATGCCTGGGGCACGGTGGCCAAGCCCTTGGCGTGGGCTGCAAGCATCAGGCTCTGGGCAAAGAGGCCGATATCAAAGAGGGACCATTCGCTCAGTGACGCATCCTGAAACAGAAAGATGGCATGGGGGGCGTAGTAGAAGTTAAAGTTGGCCTTTTTTGCCTTAAAAATCATCTCTGGAGTACTAAGATCCATACCCGTCAGTTCTTTGCGCTTGTCCATGAGGTATTTTATGCGATTTCCTTCGGCTTCCGGCCATGAGGTGGGGGCCGCCAGATCCGGCTTGGACACCTTTTCTGCCTCAAGCAGGCCGACCAGGACTTTGGAGAGTTCCAGTTTTTTGTCGCCGGAGACGATCACCGTCTCCCACGGTTGGGAACATTTATAGGACGGACTCCATCTGGCAATATCAATGAGTTCTTCCAGATCTTTCCTGGGGACAGATTGGGTGGTGAATTTTCGAATACTTTGTCGACTTTTAATACATTCCAGGGTGTCCATGGCGATATCCAGAAGGTTAAGGAGAGAGAGACTAAGATTATAGTTGTGCTAAAGTATAAGTACGGATAAAAGCATTGCAACGGAGTGTCCATCTTTTCTTCTTCCCTTCTGGCCCATGTCCCAAAGGATATAATCATTGTCAATGAGAGAGCTGTACCATAACTGGCGTAAAAAAAGCCGTTATCGGGATGTGGCAAAGGTGTGTATTCCACTGGTTACCGGAATGGCGGCCACCACGGTCATGGAGTTTACTGACCGGATCTTTCTCTCCCACTACAGTGTCAATGCCATCTCTGCCGTAGTTCCAGCCGGGGTAAGTGTCTTCTTAATACTCTGTTTTCTGGGCGGGGTTGCTGGCTATATTACAGTGTTTATTGCCCAGTATTCTGGGGCCGGGCAGCCTGAAAAGATCGGAACAACTCTGTGGCAGGGCCTCTATTTCACCGCTTTTTCAGGCGTACTCCTCCTCCTGGTGGCCACCTTCGTCACCGTTCCTCTCTTCGATCTGGTGGGGCACAGTGAAGAAGTCCGTCTCCTTGAAGTGGACTATTTCAGGATACTCTGCCAGGGTGGTGTCCTCCATGTTGCCATCCAGGCCTTGTCCGGGTTTTTCACCGGAAGGGGCATGACCCGACCAGTGATGCTGGCCAATATCGTAGGTATGGTGGTGAATATCCCTCTCAATT
>CAYWMZ010000074.1:1669-8318 GCA_964459485.1 uncultured Desulfocapsa sp.
GTGTGCTGATATCCATTCGCTATCGTGGGGGGAAGTGGGAAAAAATGTTGGTGATTGGGAAGGGGTGAAGCGACAGGGAGCTATCCGAAAATGACTTTCCTTTTCAATATCTCTGTGAAAGCGGTTCATCGGCGTAAACTTTTCTACCAGGAGTTTGGCCTCAGAGCCTCGGTGACGGGATATGTAACTTTGTGAATCAAAACTACTGGGTTAAAATTGTAAGTTCAAAACATGATCTCTGGTGAATTCACCCTCCCAAAACAGAGATATGTAACCTGTCCCCCGAAACCAGAATATGTCTGTGGGTTCGTAATGGGCCATAGTATCACCTCCTTTACTGCCCCTGGTTGTGTGTAGGCGGAGATGCGGTAGAAGATAGGAATCTTCCGGTGGATCATCTGCCGGGGGGGGGAGCACATTAACTGTGAGTCGCCAAACTTGTGCAGTTGATGGGCTTTTTATGTGAAAAAAGGCATCACATCCTATTGAAACCATAATATAGCGTTGAGGCCGGATTCCCGTCAAGCGTTATGTCACCCTTTTACCGCATCAAAGTGTTATTTTTCTCGACTGATTAAAGTGATATGGTTATATTATGGGGTATGAAGAAAAAAAATGACCGCACCATAAAAGATGGCTTTCCTGAAAGGCTCTTACAGCTACGCAAACAAAAAAATCTTTCCCAGACCGAGTTGGGCAAAGAAGTTGACGTCCATTACTCCCATATCGGAAGGTATGAACGAGGAATCTCTCGCCCTTCTGCAGACACCTTAAAAAAACTCGCTAATGCGTTGGGAGTGTCAGGTGATTATCTTATTGAAGGTACTCTTGAAGAAGCGGCCAAGGGCAAATTTGAAGACAGAGACTTGCTGATGCAGTTTCAGGAAGTTGCAAAACTGCCAGATGATGACAAGAGTGTCATTAAAAAATTAATCGATGCATTTCTAACTAAAAAACAGCTCCAAGAGCTTGTCACACGATAAAAAGGAGGTGCAATTATGGAAACAGCCAGAGCGTATGAGGAAGTTGTAAATTTTATCGCAACCCAAACACCCCGCGGTTCGCTGATGGCCTTTCATCCCTCGGATCAGGCGAAAGACAGAGTAATGGAGCTGGTTCACAAGGAAAAGGAAAGTGGTCTGGTAGCAGATGAACGATCTGAATTAAATCATTATTTACAGCTGGAGCACCTTATGAGGCTGGCAAAAGTGCGTGCAAAACAAAACAGTATAGAATGACATACATTAGTGAAAAAAAACTCGAGTTTGTCGCTCAGCGAGCTGAATTTCGGTGTGAATATTGCCTAATCCACGAAGAAGATACTTTTTTTGGTTGTGAAATTGATCACATTATCAGCAAAAAGCATGGTGTCAGCAACGAGCTGGAGAATTTGGCGTATACCTGTTTATTTTGCAACCGCCATAAAGGGACTGATGTTGGCTCTATTCACCCGACTACAGGTGAACTGATCAGGCTTTTTAATCCACGTAAAGATTATTGGAATAAGCATTTTCAGCTAAAAGGTGTGACCATTGAATCGTTGACCGATATCGGAGAAATAACTGTTCGTCTTTTTGCACTCAACAATCAAGAACGCCTTCTTGAACGTGACGCTCTCATTTCTATCGGAGCATATCCAGCCCCAAAATCATCTAAACTGTGATTACAGCAGTTTGAGCTTGCCCAAGAACGTATCGGAACCGAGTCTTTCCTTACGGCAGCGGTTCGCCTGGGCCTAGGTTGTGATTCTGAGTTTCCGGGTGTTTTGTCGGACCGCTGCCTTGTCCGAGTTCCGGCATATACCCACGTTGGCCTGGACATTTGGCGCAGACCGAAAAAAACCGGACTGCGCAGGGGAGGTGGTTCTTTTACAGCCTTGCCTGACAGTGCTCCACCACCCGCCCACCACAGGTAAGCGCAGACTACGCACCAGGCAAGACTGTAACGAAACCGCTTATAAACGCCCACCCATCCGTACGTTCCACGTTGGGGGTTCACTCTGGGGCGCAAAGTAATGCTCCTTGGCTGGGGTAGTTTATGGGGTTTTGCTGCTGGGGAGTAGGGTGCTTTTATTCACCGCTTTACTGCGTTGATGGGCCACCAAACATAATAGAAGGCATTATTCGACTTTGCGCTGGGAGTGCTCAATGTTTGGTTGGTCTTCCGGCTCCTGCCCTTATTTTCCCACTGAGGCGGAGGGTCTGTCCTCCATGTTGCCATCCAGGCCCTGTCCGGGTTCTTTACCGTAAGGGGCATGACTCGACCAGTGATGCTGGCCAATATCGTAGGTATGGTGGTGAATATCCCTCTCAATTATGCCCTGATTAATGGTATCTGGGGTATGCCGGAACTGGGAATACAGGGGGCGGCCATTGCCACCGTGGTCTCCTGGGGAGTGATCGTTCTCTGTCTAGCTCCGCCTATTTTTTCCAAGGTCTTTAGGGATGAATGTAAGCTTCTCGAGACCATGGCGATGAACCCCGAGATCCTACGCCGTCTCCTCAAGTACGGGGTGCCGGGTGCCCTACAGTTCAGTTTGGATATCTTTGCCTTCACCTTTTTCATTCTGATCGTGGGGCGTATGGGCACAGTGCCTCTTGCGGCCTCAAATATCGTAATTTCCATTAGTTCTCTAGCATTTATGCCGGCCCTTGGATTTTCGTTTGGCATCAGCAGTATGGCAGGACAGGCGTTGGGAAAGGGGCGTCCGGATGAGGCCCGGACAGCTGTGTGGAGTGGTATCCATATCCTGATGCTCTATACTCTGTCCCTGGTCGCCGTCTTTGTCTTTGTCCCCGAATGTATTATTACCCTCTTTATGGACAGGGGTGAGATGGGGGCAGCGTATGGTGATATCCTGGCAATGGGCAGCATTTTATTAAGGATGGTGGCAATCTATATCCTCCTTGATGTTTTTTATATGCTCTTTGCTGCGGTCTTGAAAGGGGCTGGAGATACCCGCTATCTGCTGCTGGTGATCTTTGGGGCCACCCTGTTCTGTATGGTGCTGCCCCTCTATATGGGGATCAACTATTTTGGCATGGGGATATATGCGGCATGGGGTTGCATTGTCTTTTTTATTGCAATGCTCAGTGTGCTGATATCCATTCGCTATCGTGGGGGGAAGTGGGAAAAAATGTTGGTGATCAGGAAGGAGTGATTAATGACTTTCCTTTTCAATATCTCTATGAAAGTGGTTCACTGCCCGAAACTCTTCGGCCAGCAGTTTGGCTAAGGCCTCCGTCACCGCAACGGAGCGATGGTGGCCCCCGGTGCAGCCAATCCCTATGCGCAGCCCCTCCTTATTACTCTTTTGTAACTGTCCTGCATGGAAGGTGGTCAGGCGCAAGAGCTGTTTCAGGCACTCCCTTCCCGAATCGTTGTCCAGCACATAGTCGGAGATGGATCGCACCAGCCCGGTGTAGGAGCGAAGGTCCTTGTCGTGGAAGGGGTTGGCAAGGAAGCGCACATCAAAGAGAAAATTCACATCCTGCGGCGGGCCGTATTTATAGCCAAAGGAGAAGATGGTGATGGGAAAAGGGAGTGCTGTGTTATCCATGGTTTACGTTTGGTATTTCATCTCTGGGGTAGATGGTAGTCATCATTTCACTCCCTGCCTGTACCCACTTTTTGGGAATCATATACAACAATAAATGGTTTCTTGAGTTCTTTTGCCAGACTGTCCGCAAGTGATCCAAAGAAAAATTTGCGCACGCCTTTGGTACGGATGGCACCCATGACCACTATATCATGTTTTTCTGCTTCTTCACGAATACATTCCACCCGTGAATCGGTGGGGATGGCCTGGATGGAAAGATCAATCTGTTTGGTCTGTCTGTCAAGCCAGGTACGGATCTTGGTGCTGTATTCTTCCAGATCATTGCTGTCGGTGGCAGAACTGGCTAGATAGAGGATCTGGATCTGATGTTCCCCCACGGTATCGAGCGCTGCCACCACCGGGTAGACCTCTGCCAGATCATCCATATCGGTGATGGGAACCAGGATCTTTTCGGTATGCAGGGGGCCGTAAAACTGTACCACCACCACAGGGCAGGAGACGTTTTCGGCCACGGTCTCAAGGACCTGGGGAAAATTCGAATCCTGGTCCTTGTTATGGAGGGGATAGCTGAGCACCACCGCCCTTGCGTTATTGTACTCCACAGCTGCCACCAGACCCGAGGCCGTGTTGGTATCGGGGATTACCTCGGTGAGCAGTTCATAGCCCATGGTGTTGACCTCTTCTGTCTCCACCCGGAATTGATGTTTGGTGGGGGAGCTGTCTTCTGGATGGCGAACCAGAACTGCCATGGGCAGGGCGTTGAAGGAATGGGCGAAGATAGTAGCAATTCGGGCGATACCATGCACCGTTTCCCGCCGGGTTACCCCAAACACCACCACGTCCTTAGGGGTGGCAGAGGGAACGAGTTTTTGCCAGGTCCAGGGTAGGATCTGGACGCCCTCTTCAGAGCGCATAAACTTATCGCACTCTTTTTCGGTGAGCCCCTCACAGTAGGGCTCTTTGCTGAGATTTTCTGTCATTATAGTGGCTTCTCCGGCACCGATGAGGGCAAATTTTGCCGAGAGCGGCCCCGCCAGTTCGGAGAGAAAGACCCCCGCCAAAACCACGGGGGTAATGATGGCCGAGTAGACAGCAAGGCTCGGGTCGGCACCAATAATAAAGATAAGACCAATGGCTACGCCCGCCTGGGGTATAACTGCAAAGCCCAGGTATTTCTGAATAATGGTCGGGGTGTTACTGAGTCTGGCTCCCAGCTGGATTCCTAAAAATTTTCCAATAAAGCGTGCCAGGAAATATATTCCTCCGACAAGGCCTGTGCTTCCCAGGGTCTTGATATCCAGATGGGTACCTGCCAGGGTGAAGAACAGTACATAGATAGGGGGCTCAAAACTGTTCAGAATACGAAAGACTCTAACATCACGTTCGGCCTTGTTCACGAGCACAAAACCGGCAACCATTCCGGCAAGCAGTGGTGAGAGGCTCAGGTAAATGGCAAGTTCACTGCAAAGCAGGAGGATGGCCAGCCCGGCGGTGAGCATCTCTCCCTCTCCTTTCAGTCTTCTCAACACAATTTCCAGACAAAAGCCAGTGATCCAGCCCAGGGCCAGGGAGAAACCAATCTCCAGAAATCCGTTCCCGATTGCCAGTAACAGTGGTGTGTCGCTCTGCCCAATAATCTGATGACTCAAGGGCATTGCCATACCAAAAATGATGATGGCCAGTCCATTGTCGATGGCGATAATGGCAAGGAGGGTGGAGGTGAGAGGCCCTTTGGCCTTCAGTTCCTGGATTAGCAGCAGCGTTGCAGCGGGTGCCGTGGCCACACTGACAGCACCCAGGAGTATGGCAAGTACCAGATTTTCACGGAGCTGCCAGCCTTCGATTCCAAAACCGCTGAAACTGAAGAAGGCAAAAACAGTGGCACCGACTATGAAAAAGGAGGCACTGGTCTCGCATATCCCGACTACCAGCAAGCTCTTGGCCTGTTTTTTGAGTTTTTTAAGCTCTATGTGTTCGCCAATCCCAAAGGTGATGAGCATCAGGGCAATACTGGTAAAGTGGTCGAGGTTGTTGCCTATGGACTGTTCTGTGATCAAATTCAGTCCGCTGGGGCCAAGGAGGAGACCTGCGATGATATAGCCGGTGACTGAGGGCAGGTGAATGCGTTGCGAGAGTTTTGCCGCAAGAAGGCCTACAGCAAGGAGGATTGCAATTCCGGTGGTTGCCATGAGTTGTAGCTGGAAAATTGTGGTTAGGGAGTATGGAATGATCTCTTCTGCTAACTTTACAACTTCTGTTACGCTTTCCATAGCAAAAAAGAACACTGTCTTTTCCGGTACAGAGGGTGTACATCCTTAAAGAAATTGAAACGAACAAAAATAGAAATTTGAGGAGACTGGCCGGAGATGGAGGCGGAAGGAACACGGATTAAGGGCATAGTACTGATGCTTTGTGCCTCCACCTGTTTTGTGACCATGTCCACTCTGGTCAAGGCCCTGGACAGTTCTGTGCCTCTGCCCGAACTGATGTTTCTGCGCTGTCTACTGGCCATTCCCTTTCTCTTTTTTGCCCTGGTAAAACGTGGTAAACCTCTGCTCACCAAGGCCGTACCCACACTGTTGCTGCGGAGCCTGTTTGGGGCCATTGCCATGTTTAGTTTTTATTACGCCCTCAGTAATATGCCCTTGGCGGACTGTGTTTTTATCGGACGTACTCAGCCTCTGATCTTGGTGTTGGCCGCCCCCTTTATCGTTGGAGAACGTGCCCCGAAAGAGGCGTGGATTGCCATCCTTTGCGGTCTTGCCGGTTCTCTCTTTATTATGCGGCCGGGGCTTGCCTGGAGTAGTGCCGCCTGGGTGGCACTGCTTGCTGCTGCCGCTTCAGCCATCGCCCATCTGCTGGTGAGAAGGCTCAATCGTTGTGATGATCCGGGGGTAATCGTCTTTAATTTTACCCTCCTTCTGGCCCTGGTTAGTGGCCTGCTCTGTTATGGTTCATTTCAGGCACCAAGTCTTGGGCAGTGGGGGCTGATAGCTGGAATCTCGGTTTTGGCAAGTTCCGGCCAGTATTTGCTGACCATGGCCTATGCCCACGATAAGGCCCCGGCCATTGCGGCCTCAAGTTATGCCT
>CAYWMZ010000075.1:0-8312 GCA_964459485.1 uncultured Desulfocapsa sp.
CACATCTTTTACACCGCAGCTCTCTGCTACTTTTTATGGAGTATTCAGCGAAGTACCTTTAAGTCCCCAGGTTGGCGTCTGTTGCAGGTATTCTGTCTACTGATGGTCTGTTGGAATGTCATGGCGTTTGCAGATCACACGCTGGCTTCCGTTATCGACAGTGCACGTATCACCGGAGGACCTGATTACCTTGCCACCCGTTTACAGGGCCCGGCAACAAGTGTGAATGTTTGGTATTACATAACAAAACTGGATCATATCTTTAGTGTGCCTGCACTTTTCTTTTTATATCTCGGAATGAAAGGTATCTATAAGAGCAGCATTAAGGAGGAAGATGTGTGATTGATCTTCCAATGCTGCCCACAATCCTGATCGATATGGCAGGCTCTTTTGTCATTATCGTGCTGTCCTTTCTCTCCCTTCATTACGCCTTTCTCCTCACCCGTAGACAGCCTGAAAATTTACTCTGGGGCTTTCTCTTTTATTTCTGTCTGACCCTTGCCTGTTTCTCGGTTTCAAGGGCTGTGGGACATCTCTTAAAACAGATTCTCTTGATAAGCGGCAACAGTGAGCAGTGGCGTATCCTTGCCCCGTATTCCGGTGGATTTAACACCTTGCTCATGATCTCTCTTGCCGCTGTTATTCTCTATTATCATAAATGGATAGAAGGATATCGGGCGATACTAAAGAAGGCGAGAAGTCTGAAAAATGCAAATGCTCAGCTCGAGGTTGCCGCAGAGAAATTGCAAAAGTTAAACCAGAATCTTGAAGGGATGGTGGAAGAGCGCACCATGGAGTTGTCTGCTTCCGAGAAGAAATTCCGTAACTTTTTCGTTAATTCCAAGGATATGGTCTATTTCTGTGATTCTGCAAATACCCTGGTGAATATGAATGCTGCTGGTCTGGAAATGCTTGGCTATTCACTGGAAGATGATCCCATACTCCAGCTCAATGAGATCTTCCATAATGAGGATGATCTCGATCAATATTTTGAAACTATTATCTCCGTCGGATTTGTGGAGGACCTCGAAGTTGAGTTTGTTCGTTCCGACGGAACAGTTCTGTATGTTCTCCTCTCGGCAACAGGTATTTTTGACGATGATCATCAGTTTCTCGGTTGTGAGGGAATTGCTAAAGATCTTACCAGATTACGGACAATGATGGAGCAACTTGCATCCAGTGAAAAAATGGCATCTGTGGGGCAGATGGCGGCTGGAGTTGCCCATGAGATCAACACTCCTCTTGGCGTTATTCTTGGGTATTCCCAGTTGATGATGGATGATTTTAATTCTGAAAGTGAAGAGGGACAGAGTCTTGAGGTGATAGAGCGTCAGGCGAAGGCGTGCCGTAAAATTGTTGCAGACCTCCTCAAGTTCTCACGACAGTCGGAAAGCAAGCGGGAAAACATCTCTATCAATGAGATACTCGAGGACGTTCTGGCGGTGACCGAACACTCCCTCAATATGGATCATATATACGTCCATCGTGATTTCAGTGAGGAGCTGCCGACAGTGGTAGGTGATACCGAGAAACTACGCCAGGTGTTTGTTAATTTTATCAATAATGCCCATCACGCAATGGAAGAGCAGGATGGCGGTGAGCTTTTTCTTTCCTCCTTCTATGACCATTCTGCCAATCAAGTTACCGCAACAGTGCGGGACACAGGGCACGGTATTTCAGAGGATGTACTGGCAAAAATTTTCGATCCTTTTTTTACGACAAAATCGGTTGGGAAGGGTACCGGACTTGGCCTTTCCGTATCCTACGGGATCATCCAGGAACATGGTGGCGTGATTGAAGTGGAGAGCCCAGTACAAACAGATGGAAAGGAAATTCCAGGTACTGCCTTTCATGTGAAAATGCCGGCGTCATCAGGAGACCCGGATTCTGCCAGACAGTAAACAAAGATAAACGTGAATAACGGATAATTATATTCCCAGGGAGGAAACAACCATGGCTGAAATTTTAGCACTTGATGATGTTCAGGACGCAACCATATTAATCGGTAAAATTCTGCAAAAAAAGGGGCACACGGTCCACAGCTTTACCGAGGAAGATGATGCCATAGCCCATGTGAAAATGAATAAGGTTGATTTGGCTATCCTTGATATCAAATTAAAAAAGATGAGTGGAATCGAGGTACTTTCTCTGCTGAAAGAGGAACAGCCCTTTATGAAGGCAATCATGCTCACCGGTTATCCAACCGTTGAGACGGCACGGGAGGCCATTAGCCTTGGTGCGGATGAATACTGCGTCAAACCAATTGATCGTGACGAACTTGAAGAAAAAGTTGAAAAAGTACTGAAGTCCAGAGGAAACAAAGACGCCATGAGCGTTTAATCAGGGGGAAGAGATATGGATGCAAAAGCGACAAATCTGGCAAGGGCCAAAATTTATCAGTTTCTCTCCACGCTCTATCGGGATGAAATTCCGCTGTGGCTAATCGAGAAGATGCGCGATGGTGATTTTTTAGACCATATTAAAAAACTGCAGGAAGTGTGCACCATTCAAGACTTCTGTTCAGGTCTGGGCAAAATGCGGGGCACTCTGGAATCCAGTAGTGTGGGCGAGGTGTTTAATGAGCTTCGTTATGAGTATGCAGATCTGTTTTTAAATGCAGGCAATAATCCCGCATTTCCCTATGAATCATGCTATGCCAAACGTGAACCTCTGGTTATGCAGGAACCGGTTGTGAAGATGCGGGCGGTATTAAATAAAGAAGGTCTGCATAAGAACCATGATTTCCAGGATCTCGATGATCATATCGGTGCAGAACTTGAATTGATGCGGCATTTTGCAGAACAGGCTGCATATAAAGATGTCAAACAGGATGATGAGTTTGATTTCTTGAGAAACCATCTGATGGACTGGGTTGTTGAATTCTGTGCTGTTTTGACCAGTGCTGCCCAGACAGAGTTCTATCGGGGACTGGCGGAAATTACCATGAGTTTCCTCTTCAATGAGCGCATGTTTTCTTTTGCAGCTCTTTCCGGTCAGGAAACCGACGAGTCCTACGCATTTATACTCGAACAGATGAGCCAGGCAATTGCTACACTCGAACTTGGTGATGATTTTGTCACCCTCTCTGAAGGTGTTGTTGCCCCCGAAAAACTTAAAGGGGTTAAATCACACTGCTTTATCTGTCTCGGTCTCTGTGGTCAGGAGATCAAAGTAAAAGATAATATTATTACAGGCTGCAAAGGGCTTGCTGGCGATCCAAAGGGCGGCGGCAGACTCTGCATAAAAGGTGCGAATGCCCATAATAACACCTACTCTGCGTATCGTCTGAAAACTCCTCTCATCAAAGAAAACGGCAGGTTTCGTAAGGCAAGCTGGGATGAGGCACTGGATCTCACCGTAAAAAGTCTACAGAAAATTGATCCGTCGGAAGTTGGTTTTCATCGTGGCAATGATTTCAATAACTGGTGTCACGAAGCGGTAATGAGTGCCTACGGAACACCGAACAAGGTGACGCATAGGCAGATGTGCGACAACCCGGCACGTATGACAAATGAGAAAAACTTCAGCGAAAAACGTCCCTGGATTGATTACGAAAAATCTGAATTTATTATGCTTTTCGGCATTAATGAACTGGCAACTTCTGCTGGGCAGCGAAAGGTTGCACTCCTTAAAAATGCTGTGAAACGAGGAGCAAAACTCGTTGTTATCGATCCAAGACGGAGTGAAACAGCAAAAATTGCATCTGAATGGATTGCCATTAAACCCGGAACCGACGGAGCAATGGCCATGGCAATGTGCTATGTGCTCGTCAAAGAAGGGCTCTACAACAAGGAATTTGTGGAAGAATGGACCTATGGCTTTGAACCTTTCAGAAAACGGCTGATGGGTGAGGAAGATGGGATTGCTCGCACTCCCGAATGGGCAGCGGAAATATGTGGTATCTCTGCTGGCACTATTGCCCGCCTTGCCCGTGAATTTGCCATCGCTGCTCCTGCTGTTGGCACAAACAGCTGGACTGGGGTCTCCCAGGCTCCAAATACTCTGCATGCCACCCAGGCTTTGATTGCTATGAACGGTCTGATGGGTACTTTTGATGCACCGGGCGGCCCTTGCATTATCCGCAAGTTTAAACTGGCATCACCCTGGGGAGATGATCAGAGCAAACCACCGAACAATGTTTCAAAAACCAAGCTCGATAAAGGGCATCTGTGGAGCGGTTGGATTCCTGCCTATTTTGAAAAAGATGTGGATGAAGGAAAACTCAAAGCCATGCTCTGTTATTTCGGTAACCCCGTGATGTCATGTGGAAGTGAACCTTCCATCAAACGTGCCATTGAAAAGCTCGATTTCAGCTGTTCCATCGATTGTTTCATGTCTAACACGACTGAACTCTGTGACGTGGTGCTTCCGGACTGTACGTATCTTGAGCAGAGCCGGGTGGTTGCGGACTGGATGTATGAATCGTTTATCTCTCTTTTTCAGCGGGCAATAAAGCCAATGTATGACACCAAATCAGTGGTGGTGATTTTTCAGGAGATCGCCAAACGTCTCGGCTTTGGTGAATATTTTCCGTGGAAGAGCGAGGATGAATTTCTGGAGAATCAGCTCCGTAATCAGGACGTCAATCTCAGCGAATTGCGTGAAACCGGCTACTACATCACGGATCAGCATGAGTATTACAAATATAAGGAATGGGGTTCTATGAATCCTCCATCCGAATATGGATCTTCTGGAAACACCAAAACCGGCAAGTACAATTTTATGAATCCCCTCGCCGAAGAAAATGGTGTAGACGGCCTTCCGGATTACAAAGATCCGTGGGAGGACTGGCCGGAGCTGCAGCCCGATGATGAGCACCCCATGATACTCGGGTTCTTCCGGGTAATTGAACATGAACACACCTCCACCTTCTGGAATGTGTCTCTTATGAAGGCCTGCGGCAGCAATCCCGTCTGGATTAATTACGTGGATGCGAAAGCCCTTGGGATTTCACAGGGAGATGCGGTGAAAATCAGCTCACCCTGGGCATCCGTTGAAGCAGTTGCCAATGTTACCTGGGGCATCCGTCAGGGTGTGCTGGCGGCCGCTGGTGGTTTTGGTCATAAATACGGGCTTGAAGGTGATCCCAAGTATCCGCAATACGGCGGTTTTAATACCAACGTTCTCCTGCGTCCCAATACAGGTTGCAAGTGGACGGCAACCCCGCCGCTCAAATATATCAAAACCAGAATAGAAAAGATCTGATGCTATTGGAAGCCATGTGACATGACGATAATTCGCGAACAGGAATATCTGAAAGTTTATCAGAAGGTAACCCGCATGATATCCATGGTTCTTGATCACCAGCAGGTGATGGATACCATCGTTGATTCTCTTCCCGGTCTGCTCAATGTGGATGCGGCAACCATACGTCTGCTCGACACAGAGACAGGCAAGTTTGTGATGGGTGCTGCTAAAGGGCTTTCCGAAGAGTATCTGTCGCGATATTCCATTGACACCGAGGAGACCATGGCGATGATCCTGTCAGGTTACCCGGTGTCCAAAACGGATGTGGAACTCGAATCTGCTCCTGAGGATAGGGAAATAATACAGAGTGAGGGGGTGAACTCCGTCCTCACTCTGCCCATTCTCTTTCAGGATGCAATTATCGGTATTCTGCGTCTGCTGACAAAAGATAAACGAATCTTTACTGCCGATGAGATTTCTTTCTCCATGGCACTCGCCGAACAGGTCGGGATTGCCATTTCCAATGGAAGAATGTTTCAGGAGATGGAGAATCAGGTGGATTTTATGAGGGAGGTGCAACGGCTCTCCACACTGGTGAACTCCAGTCTTGATTTCCCGGAAGTCCTTGACACCATCGTCGAGCGTTTACCGGAATCCCTCGGCTGTAAAGGCTGTACAATCCGCCTGTTGCAGGCAAACTCCAATCAGCTGGAACTACTGGCTTCCCACGGTCTCTCTCTGAGGTATTTGCAAAGAGGCAGAGTGGAAAATGAAAAGAATGTGGCCGCAGCTCTTTCCGGATCTCCTGTTGCCATTTACGACGTCAATCATGATGAACGGATTTTGTATAAAACAGCCATGGAGGAAGAGGGAATACAGTCAGTGCTGTCTGTACCCATAAAGGCGGGAACTGATGTTATCGGTGTTATTCGCATTCTCTCAGATGTGCCCCGCTGTTTTTCATCAAGTGAAGTGAATTTTGCGGTGACGGCGGCGGAAGTCGGCGGTGTCGCAATCCGTAATGCAAGAACGTATCAGCAGATTTCTCTGCTCTTTAATCAGATAGAGGAAAATGAACGGTTTCTTACCAATATTCTGGATTGCATCAGGCCGCAGTTGCTGGTGGTGGATACGAAAAAGCACCTGGTACTGGTGAATAAGGTTCTGCAGGGGGAGATGAATTGTACGGAAAATGAGCTTCTGGGCAGAGAGTATCACGAGCTGTTTCAGGATCAGGAGTGTGCTGAAAAGGATTGTCCGGTGAACGTGGTCTTTGCCACAGGAAAGTCCGCAGCATTTACTCATAAAATGGTGCGTGAGGATGGAATACACTGGTGTGAACGCATGGCTTCGCCAATGCTTGGCCCCGATGGTGAGATCGAATTCGTTATTGAGATCATTCGTGATATCACCGCTAAAAAACAGCTGGAAGAAGAACAGCTGGAGAGAATGAAACTGCAGGGTGTGGTTGAGCTTGCCGGAACTGTAGCGCATGAAATTAATTCGCCGCTGTTTGCAGCTCTTGGTACTGCTCAGCTTCTTGAAGAGGATCTGGAAAAGGAAGAACAGACAGCGGATGTGCAGACAATTGTCAGGAATTTGAAAGAGATCGGCGAACTTACAAAGAAAATGACAAAAATGACCGGCTTTGAAAGTCGGGAGTATGTGGGGGAAACAAAAATTGTTGAAATCAGATAGAACATTTTTAGACCCGGGTGACCGGGTTAACACAACACAGGGGAGGAATTTATGAAACGCATTTCACTGGCATGTATACTTGTTCTGACGGGGCTGCTGTTTTGCAGCACGCAGGCGGCGGCAGTGGACGGAACACTGGACAGCAAAACGGTAAAGGCGGGGAGTTCAATTAGTGTTACGGGCAGCATTGATCCCGGTCAGGACCTTTTTGTGGTCATCTGTACCGACACCATGTTTTCGGCAGACGCAGCTCCTGGTCCAAAAGAAAAGGAACGGTTGCTGAATGGAAAGAACGGCAAGAATATTTTTGGCAGCACTGCCATTCCTTCATCCTATTATATCGTAAGCAGTAATCCGGAGGCGTTTGCCACCCCGACAATCTCACCAAAGGGGCAATCCGAAGGCATCTTTGCCTTTCCGCCGTTTAAATACGATGTGAAAGTAAACAAAATTAAAAAATGGGCGGATATCGATGCATCCGTAAAGCAGTTCCTCGGACCTGTGAACAGTGAAGAGCAGTGGAAGATGCTCATATTTTCCCATGAAAAGAAATTCGGGATGAATACCATCGTTAAGGAAAAACCGCCCACAGGCGGAAATGCGCGCATGGTAATGAGTGATTATGATACCGACAAAGAGCAGTGGAATGAAGGGGTAAAGGTAGAGCTTGATAAGGCGAGCGGCACCTATTCAATTACCATGGCTCCCTATAAGAATCTTGCTCCGGATACGCAGATGGCGGTTTATGTGAACGGACAGAAGATTGATACCTTTAAGATTAAAGAATCAGGATTCTTCTTTAAAACCGGTAATGTTTATATGAATCCCCTGGTAGTTTTTATCGGTGCTTTTATTATCGGTATTTTGTTTGTAATTATGGGTGCTGCGGGCGGTCTCTTTACCGCTGCTTTCCAGATCACTGTTATCGGCACCAAAGGGCCGGTCGGTGTGAATGCCGGAAATACCATTAAACCGACAAATCTTTTCCTGACCATGTGTTCACCTATTACCGGGTTGATGACTTTTGTGAAAGAAAAACGTTTTGCAACACCCGTTGCCATTCCGTTTGCCATTGGTATTGTGACTGGTGCGTTTTTTATTGGTCCTCCGCTTTCTGCTAAATATCTGAACCTTGCCTCGTTTAAGTTTTATCTTGGCATAATCTGTCTGGTGATCGGTGTGAAACTCTTTATTGAATCATTGCCCGGTTCCATTGAGAAGAAAAAAGCCATGAAGGCGATTGTGCAGAAATTTAATGCGGCTGTCAAAGAAGCAAAAGAGTCCGGCAAGGCGCTACAGATGGGATCAATCGAGTTTGATAAGTTTAATCCCATTAAGTTTGATATGCGCTTTTGGGGTGAAACATTTGTTGCCAAACCACTGTTGATGCTGATTGGCGGTATGGTGATGGGTATTGTTGCATCATC
>CAYWMZ010000076.1:0-8303 GCA_964459485.1 uncultured Desulfocapsa sp.
ATTTCAGTTGCTCCAAATCACTTTTACATCAAACATAAAAGCAAAGCCAATCCGAGCTGGATCCCGCGAACAATCGGCTTGGTAAAAAACTTTGCCAGCCTGTCGATAATTCCGGTACAAGCCAGAAAAATAAGAAGAGCTCCAAACAGGAGACCAGCAGCCGACATTACGGAAAGCGAAATTTTTTCAGGAAAGGCAATGGCGATGGCGGAAACCACTTTGAGGGGCTGAACCGGTATAGGGAGTCTGTAATAGAGACCAGTGGCCAGATAGAAAAGGCCCACCAGGAGAAAGACGGCGGTAAAATTAAGGTGAGTGACCGTAATCAGGGCTATGGACAACGGTATAAGCGTCCCTAAATCTCCCAAGGATCCAGCGAACTCGATCCGATCAAATCGGTAGGCACCTAATTTCATAATTTACCTCCTTATCTCATGACTTTTAAATGATTAACCAACAGGGCGTCCTCCCTGTTTTCTATTTTCTTACCAGTGACAAACTGGATCGAAGCGCCTTCCTGGCCCGGTCGAGCATCCTCTCAACAGCCTTGACCGTCACTCCCATTGTCCAGGCAATATCCGCATAACTCAACTCCTCATAATATTTCAGAATGACGGCCATTCTTTGCCGGGATGGCAGGGCATCGAGCGTCTTGCGGATCAGTGCGTCGCGATTTTTCAGATCAAGGGTTGTTTCCGGATCGGGGGAAGAGTCAACTAGTTCAGGGAGAGTGTCAACGCAGAGAGGACGCTTTTTTCGGGCATTGTCGATACAAAGCCTGGAAACAATACGGTACAGGTAGGTTGAAAAAGAGGCGGTGGACCTATATCTGGGGGCTGAAGTCAATATTCTCAAGAAAGCCTCCTGAGCAATATCCTCGGCCTCCGCCGAATCACCAAGAAATCGATAAGCGACCCTCCAGGCGGTATCCTGATGGCGGTGTATAATCTCATTGAAGGCACGAAGATCCCCTCTGCCCACCGCCAGCATGAGCTCTTCATCCCTGACAACCGTCACCATGCCACCTTTAGAGGATACGCGCCGATACTCTTACTGTCCATCCATTGCCTTGAGCCCAATACTTCGTTAAGCATGATGGGCACCGAGCCATAGACGCACATCTCCCGCTACGATAGGTCTACTACTACACTTTTAATAGTCTGTCAAAGCAGCCGCATGAGCTGATCGGCGAAGAGGACGATAACCCCGAACAGTTTCAAGAATTGCTACCAGTCGTTTTTCCTGTTCAGTAGGTGGGTGTCAAAGCATTCGTCTAGGTGAGGGAACAAACTTTTAGGGACACGACCCATTAACCATGATATCTTGTCTGTGAGCTTCATTGGCATTCTCCTTGGTTTTGCTTTTGGTGGTACAAAACAATACCACGAAATGCCATGAAGCTCATTTATTTCATATTGTTAACTCTGGTGTTTCTGTTCCTTTTATTTTACAAGAGGCCCTATTTATATAATTTTGCCTTAAAAAGTTCAAAGGCACACTGATAATAGGCGGTTGCCAGATCAACTAATTGAGGATCATCCGGAATACTCTCCAGAAGAGAATCCCCAAGCCTGTAATGATAGCCATTCACCTCCTTGAGTAGTCCCAACACTTCCAGCTTATCCTTTTGGAACAGAGCCACATCATGGTTATGGTTGAAGAGCAGGATGGGAGACAAAGTATTCTGGGCCAGAACATCCTGCCCAAAAAATGGAGCTTCATAAGGGAACCCCAGCAAGCCAAGTACCGTGGGGGCAATATCCATTTGGCTGATGGGGGTTCTGATCTGCCGGGGTACAATGTGGCCAGGGGCAAAAATAAGCAGAGGTATCTCATAACTTGGCAGAGGCACCTGGGCCTCACCGTAAACCCTGACACCATGATCGGCAACTATTACAAAGAGGGTATCCTTGTACCACTGATGCTTTTCGGCCTCGCCGAAAAAATCCTTCAAGGCATAATCGGCATAATACACACCCACCTTCCTTCCCCCTCCAGTGGGGGGAATACCTGGTATGCCAGGAGGAAATGTAAAAGGAGAGTGGTTGGAGGTGGTCATTATAATAGAGAAGAATGGTTTCTTCTGCTCTGCTATCCGGTCAAAATATTTACACGAGTGACGGAACAGATCCTGGTCAGAAACACCCCATATATTTGTAAATATGGGGTCTTTAATATCCAGACGATCACTGACAGCAAAGCCATTTCCGGAGAAATAGGCATTCATATTGTCAAATTCCCCGTAGCCACCATAGAGAAAACTGCTGTGATAGCCATTATCCCGCATCACCTTGCCCCAGGTGGGAATGTGCTCACCGCCTGGCCGTTTCATCACAGACTCACTGGGAATGGGAGGAAAAGAGGCACTGATGGCCTCAAGCCCCCGCACCGTCCGGGTTCCTGTTGAATAGGCTCGGTTAAAAAAGAGTCCCTTACGGGCCAGGTCATTTAAAAAAGGCGTCCATTTGATATCTTCCTGTGCCAGGGCTGCATCTATATCCAAGCCCTGACCGCAGGAACTCACTAACTCACATCCCAGAGATTCTTCTACTATAACTACAACATTCAGCTTGCCCAACCCATTGGGATTACCGGCAAATCGCCTGTTGATATTTCTCAGGTCATCGGACACAAACTCTCCCCCACCAGCCCCAAGCTGTTTTCTGAGCAGGGTAAACATCTCCTCTGAATCACCGGTTCGATAGAACTGATCATAATCCAGTTGATTTGTACGAAAGGCCAGAAAAAAACTACTTATCCCGTTTGCGGTGAGTTCATTGGTCACCCTGTTTGCAAAGAATGAAAAGCTGTGGGTCGAAAATCCTAAAAAGGCCACGATAAGCAAGGCAAGATGTGGGATAAATATCCTCAGCCGCTGCCGAAACGTCGTCTCCACATGCATGCTCCTTCGTATAATTGGCCATAAAAACCACATCAGTAGAACACTGAGCACCGCCATAACGCCAAGAACTCTGCCCACAGGATAGGATGCCCATATATTGAGCAACACCTCATGGGGATATATCAGGTAATCCACTGCCACCAGATTAAAACGGGCAGCAAACTCTTCAAAGAAAAAGTATTGCACTGCACAGAGATAGAGTAAGCCAAAAATCAGCATCCCCATGAACATTGCCATTGCCATACGTCCGAAACGTGAGCCATAGATACGCTCCGGGACTATCAACAGATAGAAGGAAAAGGCGAATAGCAGGTAGGAGAGTTCCAGAAAATCATTAACTGCCCCGAGGCCCATAATTGCCGGTAAATATAGAAGAGAGACGTGGGCTGAAGTGCCAAAAGCAAAAAATAAGGTCAGTCTCAACAAGGTGGATATCGTAAGATAAAATACACACAGCCAAAGCAAGGGGATATGGCGTCCTCCATGGAAATATTGAGTCCCAAGCCCCTTCTTTTCATTTGTACTTTTTAAAAATTCTGTTTTCATTATAATGCTGCCTATTTTTTAGATATGGTTATATCAGTAGATTCCTTTCCCAAACACATTCATACGCCTTCAGGTTGGAGTGATCACAACCATATATTGTACCCTCTGTTTATGAAGAATTAATGAAGAGAGCCTTGCACTACCGCTTCTCAAGAGACACTTCCCGGAGGAGAGGCATCCCAACTATTTGAATAAACGAGGCTTTGACAATAGACATCAGACAGATACTACACTACTTCCATATCCAAAATCTTCATCCTTCCTCATGCTGCCCGGTTATTATACTTTTTAAGCCGATAAAGGGGCAAGATCAGGACGGAGCCTTGGCAGAACAGAGAATCCTGCACCAAAACTCCATTTACTCTTTTCTCCGTTGACAAAAGGCAGTACTTCCATTTTGGTAGACATTGCCCAGTTACTCTATCCCCGATTTTTTTTAAAGCGAGAGATCAATGACTTTACTTCAGGCGGTTATCCTTGGCATCGTTCAGGGGCTTACCGAATTTATTCCCGTTTCAAGTTCCGGACACCTGGTACTGGTGCCCCACCTCTTAGGCTGGGATTTTCCAGAGACTCAGGCCTTTATTTTTGATGTCCTGGTACAGTGGGGAACACTGCTGGCAGTAGTTGTCTACTTCTGGAAGGATCTCAAGTGTATCACCCTCTCGTTCTGTAAAGGTATTTTTTCTGGAAAACCCTTTGCCACAGCGGATGCCCGCATGGGATGGTATCTGATCATCGCCACCATTCCGGCGGTAATCGTTGGCCTTCTGTGTAAAGACTTTATCGCAGCCGCCTTCTCTTCTCCAAGGATGACAGGTTTCTTCCTTCTGCTCACAGCACTCCTTCTGGTTATCGCAGAACAGGTTGGAAAACGGCAGCGGAGCATGGATACAATAAAGGGCATGGACGCCCTGTGGATAGGCTGTTCGCAGGTTCTTGCCCTGCTGCCGGGGGTGTCCCGCTCCGGATCAACCATTGCCGGCGGCATGACCCGGAACCTTGATCGACCCACAGCCGCCAGATTCTCCTTTCTGATGTCAGTCCCGGTTTTGCTGGGTGCTGGAATCCTGGCCATAAAAGATCTCTATGCCATGCCCAATCTGGATGCCTTTCTCCTGCCTCTGCTGGTGGGCTTTCTGGCCGCCCTGATCTCAGGCTATATTGCCATTCGCTGGCTGATTACCTACTTAAGTAAACACTCACTCTATGCCTTTGCCGGATACTGCCTGGTGGTGGGTCTGCTTATTATTTTTCCGGGCTAAGGGATAGACATATGAATACACCTTTACCCTAGTGGGTATCCTCCTCCTGCACCAAAAAAACGTAAAAGCCCCTTCCGTCCGCCAACCAACGAATATTCATATCCCAGAGGAGCATGCCGTACTCTCGGGATTTCTGCCTCTGACTGGCAGGACGCGGGTCCTGCTGCAACACTTCCCGGATCAAACGCTTCAGATCCCTGCTTTTTGATATGAAATAGGAGTCACAGCTGGCCTCGGCCTCAGGGCTGAACGAGACCTCCATCTGCTCAGGGGCAAAATGGACAAAACCGCTGGAGGCATCTTCTATACTATCACTATAGGGGACATAGGGTTTGATATCAAAAACCGGTGTGCCCTGCAACAGATCCAGCTCACTGATATCAAGAAAGAGCTTTGCCCCCTCCTTACGCAAGCCATGATACCGTACCACCGAGAGCCCTAGAAAGTTGGGCCGATGGGGACTGCGACTGGCAAAACAGCCCACTCGTTTCTGTCCTCCCAGCCATGGCGGGCGAACGGTTGGCCGCCAGCCATCCGCCACCGCCTCATGAAAGCAGAACTGTAGCCAGATATGGGAGAAACTTTCCAGTTCCCGAAACATCTCCTCACGATTACAGGGCGGCAAAAGTTCAATACTCCCGGTACCACTTTTTACCAGGCCAGGCTGCCTTGGGATACCAAATTTTTCCCGGTAACAGGAGTGGACAAGGCCAATGGCCTCCACTGTATATTTCAATTTATTCCTCATATCTATCCCTCCTCCAGAAATAACCTAAAAAAGCGGCTCAAACAACTTCTGCCACAGCCATCTAGTGACCTTTCTCAGGATATCATGATTTTCAATTAGCATCCAAAATTCCTGAAAAAAAAAGACGGCCACAACCACTGTCTTTCTAAACAATCCTCCTCCCGTAACACCCTGTATTTAGTGTCCCTTAAGTGATTGATTGAATAATTTCATTGACCTTCTTCAATGCTGGTGGTAGTTTAACACAAATTCAAAAAAGGTGTTACGATGCTTAAACGCTTTACGGTTTCCATGGAAGATGACCTTCTAGAGGACTTTGATGATTTTATCAAGGGCCGGCAATACCAGAACCGCTCCGAGGCCCTGCGTGATCTTATCCGTAGTCGAATAATCGAGAAGGAGTGGCAGGCCGAAAAAGATGTAATGGGCGTTATCTCACTTGTCTACGACCATCATCAACACCAGCTTCAGGAGAAGGTGACTGAACTCCAGCACGGTTTTCATCACCAGATCATCTCCACCACCCACGTCCATATGGATCACAACAACTGTCTTGAAGTCATCATTGTGCGTGGCAAGGCGGGTGAAGTACGCGGGCTGGCCAACAGCCTGATGGCCCTGCGCGGAGTGCGTAACGGGAACCTCTCCATGAGCTCTACTGGCAAAAATCTCCACTAACAGGACTCATCACATGCATATCTCAGAAGGTGTCCTCAGTGTCCCGGTTCTAGCGGGTGGAGCAGTACTCACCACCGTAGGAACAGCCGTGGGCCTGAAAAATATTGATTATGACCATATCATGACCGTGGCCCTGCTTTCAGCCACCTTCTTTGTGGCCTCCCTGATCCATGTCCCCATTGGCCCCACATCCGTTCATCTCCTGCTGGGAGGGCTTATCGGGTTCATCCTGGGCTGGGGGGCATTTCCTGCCATAGTGGTGGCACTCGGCCTACAGGCCCTCTTTTTTCAATACGGGGGCATCATCGTGCTCGGTGTCAACGGCTTTGTTATTGCAGGCCCGGCGGTTCTGTTCGGAATCCTCCTAAAACCCATGCTTTCGGGGAAGAAAAAACAGCGGCTGACCGGAGCATTCCTGGCGGGTTTTTGCTCCATGGGGCTCTCCGCCATCCTGATGGCCGGGGCACTTTTTCTCTCTAATAAGGGTTTTCTGCATGTGGCAGGCATTGTACTGCTCAGTCATCTGCCGATTATGCTCATTGAAGGGCTAATCACCATGTTTGTGGTCACCTTTCTACACCGGGTGCAACCGGAATTACTCTCTCTAAACGGCCTGAAAAAATGATTACCACAACTCGATTCTGTATTCTAACCTTGCTCCTGCTCATACTCCTGCCCGGACAAGCCCTGGCCCACAAGATCAACGTCTTTGCCTGGGTATCAGGCGATACTGTGACTGTTGAATCTAATTTTTCGGCAAATCGTCCCCTTATAAACGGCACTGTCACTGTGAGTGATAAGGCAACAAACAAGGTGCTCCTGGAGGGAACAGGGGACAGGAAGGGTGTTTTTACTTTCAAAATTCCAGCCCTTGCCAAACAGCAGGCCATGGATCTGCTTATCGTGGTTGCCGGGGATGAAGGTCACCGGAACCACTGGGTGGTTCCCGCTACGGAATATCTCCTAGACCACGCCCCTTCAACTACCACGTCCCAGCCAACGGCCACGCCCGCAGCGGCAACTTCTACAAATATGGATACCGCTCAGCTCAAACAGATAGTGCAGGAAGTAATGAGTCAGGAGCTGGCTCCCATCAGACGGAGTCTGGCCATGGCAGCGGAGAAGAAACCCACTTTTCAGGATATCATGGGTGGGATCGGCTATATCCTGGGCCTCGCCGGACTGGTTGCCTGGATGAAGAATCGTCGCCAGCCGCCCTCGTCTCAGAAATGATAGAAGAAGCCTTTGCCACCGGCAATACGCTCTTCCACAGACGTGATCCCGGGCTCAAGATAATCGGGGCCACTGCCATCAGTGCGGTACTTGCAAGCAGTAACTCCTTCCCGGCCACAACTGCGGGATGTGTTATCTGTCTTGTATTGCTTCTCTTCTCCAGACCCGATCCCAAACAAGTGCTGAAACGCATCGCCACGGTGAACGTCTTCAGCCTCTTTCTGCTGCTCACCCTCCCCTTAAGCTATGGCGGGGAGGATATCCTGCAAACAGGATTCCTGGATATTAGTCTGGATGGACTGCGCATGGCCTGCCTTATCACCCTGAAGAGCAACGCCATCCTCTTCTGCTTTCTGGCACTCCTGGCCACCTCCAGCACCACTGAACTGGGACATGGCCTGGAGAGACTTCACGCCCCCCGTAAGCTTGTTCTGCTCCTGCTCTTTACCTATCGCCAGCTCTTTATTATTCATCAGGAATACCTGCGTCTCCAACAGGCAGCAAAAATACGGGGCTTTATTCCCGTAAACTCCCTGCACACCTACCGCACTTTCGGCCACCTCTTTGGCATGACGCTGGTGAAGAGCTGGAACCGCGCCCATCGGGTGCAGCAAGCCATGGTCTTACGGGGTTTTAAGGGGCACTTTATCTCCCTGACCCATGCGCAACCCGATGCTGCCGACTACTGGTTTCTTACTCTTTTACTGCTTATCAGCCTGGCCCTGGCCGGGCTCACCCTGCTTCCCCTTTCTGCCTAAACCCCATGGATACTCAAACAGTGCCACTCCTTGAACTCCGCAATATCAGCTACAGCTATCCAGGCCGTGATTCTATGGTACTTGAAGACATTAACCTTCAGATATCCAACGAACGAATCGGTCTTATCGGCCCCAACGGCTGCGGCAAGACCACCTTTTTTGAGATCATTATG
>CAYWMZ010000077.1:0-8286 GCA_964459485.1 uncultured Desulfocapsa sp.
TTCAGATGGGAAGACGCAGTAAGTAGACTGATCCGGGAGTCAGAAGACCTGTCTGAGAAAAACAAGAGAACCGACTGTGTACCGATAGTCCAAAAGGCTATCTGATGCGCTTGACGGGCTTTCTTGTCAACTATCCTCGTGGAAAGGGATATTGACATTCTATGTATTCGTGGAAAATCAGGGACCTCGAATCTATTTATTACTAATAGATGAATTCGGGGTTTTTTTATGTGTATTGCGTTAGCTCCGGGTTATTTCAATACCCTTTAGCGCAGTAACCTGACTTACCATGATAACGGGACAACATCTCATATCTTACAGCCTGATTCTGTTTGGCTGTGCATTTGTCTGCCTCCTGGGCCGCCTGCGTAAACTATCCACATTCTGCGTTACAGCTGGTCTGTTCGCCTGCCTATACGGTTTTATTCTTCGTTATTTCCACGCATTTCCCATGATTCCCATGTATGTCGGTCTACATGGAACCACCTGCACCTTGACGATTATCTGGCTTTTATTTCTGCCGACCTTATCATCCGGGAGTCAGGAAAAAAGAATTTTACTCACAATCATTATTCTATTCAGTGCTGTTCTCCTCTTTTTCCCAAAAGACTTCTACCTGCCACTCCTCCGCTCAGCCAGTACCTGGGCACATCTTTTTCTCCTCACCGGGATCATGGCAAAAGGATTCCTGCTCATCGCCGCAGTTTTAGGAATAAATATTCTGAGAGGGTACCCACAGGGTGGAATCGGCCCGGCAATGAGTTGGGGCATATGGGGTTTTGCATTACTTTCCATATCCATGTTCAGCGGAGAGTGCTGGTCATATCTTGGCTGGGGAACCCCTGTGGTCTGGTACGATCCGGCCATAACTACCACCATGGCCCTCTGGTTCTACTGGGTGGCCGTTCTTCATTTGCGCCATAGTCGTCGATGGAGAAGGCGCAACCGGGCAATTTTTGTGGTAACAGGCGGAATTCTGGTACTCCTCTCCTGCTGGCCTGATATGGGGCCCTTCCGATCACTGTTTCGGGGACTGTTATGAAAGAGCTGAAGAAAGGGCTTCTTCAACAGTGCTGGTCACTTTTCACAAGTGTCCGGTTTGCCATAATACTCCTTATTCTCCTTGCCATGGATCTCTGCTACGCCTACCTCTCCGTCAATGGTTATACCACCGTTCTTGAACCTATGAATAGGCTGGGACTCTGGCTCTGGTTGTCCACATTTGGAGTTCGAAATTTACAGCACACATCCTGGTTTTTCATCCTGCTCTTTCTTCTCTTTTTTCTGGCAATCAACATCACGATCTGCACCGGAGATCGTCTGTTGCGCTTGAAGCGGAAATGGAGGCGCCATGGACAAAATAAAAGGATCTATTTTTCCCTGTCCACCCATATTATGCACCTTGGAATAGTTGTAATCCTTCTTGGTTACCTAATCAGCTACACTATGGCTCAGGTGTATCCAAGCATTACCCTTGTCCCAGGAAAAAAACAGGCCATCAATACCACACCGCTCACCCTGGAACTGATTTTCATGGATTTGCCTGTGTATGCCGGAAAAAGACTAGAAGCATTCTCCGGCAGAGTTCTTCGCCCCAAGGCTTGTCTCAGCCTTGCCTTAGAGGAGGACAAGCGCATCGCCTTTCTGGGATTTAACGATCCCATACGTTTCCATGGATACACGCTGTTTCTGCAACGCTTTTCTCCACATGCGAAATCCAGCATATCTAAAAGACGCTACATTGTTCTTGATGTTCGGCGTGATCCCGGCGTGTTCCTCTACTTTATCGGTATAGCCTGTTTTTTATCAGGAATGTTTGGCTATATCTTTTTCAATTTAAATTCCAAGACGCTAAAGGGAACTGTATGAATCGTATTCTCTCCATTGGCATGATCCTTTTGTTTCTTCTCCTTTCCGGTTGTGACCAGAAAAAAGAATCAAAAAAATCCTTTCTCCAGATCGGTGAGTTTACCATCAGCCGGGTGAGTGATACCCTCACTCTGGCCCGTGACGGTGCCGGACGCACTCTTGCCCTGGTTCCACGGGGTGCCCCGGCTCCGCATGGCTACAGCCCCACTATGATTATCCGTACTCCAGTTCAGCGTGTTGCGGCCTATGGACTCTTTGATGTGGCTACCTTGCGGGCACTTGGTGTGCTGGATACGCTTGTGGCTGTGACAACCGCCAAGGAAAAATGGTTTGTGGATGATGTCCGGCAAAACATGGAAAACGGTAAAATCATTTGGCTGGGTAATAGCAGTTCCATAGACTTTGAACGGTTAAAGCAACAGCACCCCGAACTGGTGCTGACCTGGGACCCGGGGATTATTCCCATGCTTGATGATCTGGGGATTTCCTGCGTTATCACCACCACTCCAGTGGCCATGTGTCTGAATGCCCGGATGTCTTTTGTCAAATTTCTGGCTCCATTTTTTAACAGGGAAAAGGAGTCAAACGAATTTTTTGAGCGGGTCAACGCAAGTCTTACTGATATCCGGGCGAGAACTGCTTCAGAAATTATAAAACCCAAGGTTATGTGGGGGGATATGTATGAGAAACGAGTGCTGGTGGAACCGGGCAACGCCTGGATCAGTGAACTCGTTGGTCTCATTCAGTCTGATTACCTCTTTGAAGATGTGTACGGTACGTCCTGTATTGAAATCTCCATGGAACGTTTTCTCTACAGCGGTAAGGATGCTGATATCTATTTTACCTATCGCACCCCCAAAACCGGGGCAACTTCCAAGGCAGCCCTGGCCAAACTAACCCCGCTGATGGCAGGCATTAAACCACTTTCACCGGCCGGAAAAGTTTATGCTCCGCTGCCCCATTATTCCCAGTCCGGAGATAAGCTCGATGAAATCTTCACCGAGCTTGCGGCCATCATGCATCCAAACGTCTACCCTGGGTATCAGCTCAAGTATTTTCAGGAATTACCCGATGTTGACCCTGCAAATGGAGAAGTTCAATGAACCCTCTCAAACAGTCCTGGCAGGGAGTATCTTCCCTTATGGGTTCACCTGCTTTTCTCTTTCTTGTGCTAATCCTTGCGGGTGCATCCATGCTGGTGATTAATGTCTGTTCCGGCAGTATTCCCCTGACCCCGGCCCAGGTCTTAAATATCATCACATCACCAGATCACACCATTGAAAGTCTCATTGTCTGGAAGATCAGGCTTCCAAGAGCCATTGCAGGGCTGCTTTGTGGCGGTATGCTGGCTGTTTCCGGTCTGCTGTTGCAGGTCTATTTTAGAAATCCGGTGGTTGGCCCCTTTATCCTTGGCATTTCATCTGGAGCAACACTGATGGTCTCTCTTGTTATGCTCACAGGAATTACCATGCAACTCCATATTGTAAATCAATTCACCAATACCATTGCAGCTATTGGTGGTGCCTATGCCGTGATGGCAATCATTGTGGCCATATCTTCCCGTGTGAAAAATGGAATCACACTACTCATCGTCGGCCTGATGGTGGGCTATCTCTGCCATGCTGTGACCTCGGTTCTAACTGCATTTGCTGAAAAGCAGCAGGTCAAAGGTTTTGTGCTTTGGCAGTTGGGGAGTTTTTCCGGGTTCAAGTGGAGTGAAATATATTTACTGATCCTGGCAGGAGGAAGCGTGCTGGTACTGGTCTATTTCCTTTCCAAACCACTTAACGGCATCCTTTTGGGTGAAGAGTATGCACTTTCCATGGGGATCAATATTCGAATTTTTAGAATGACGATTCTTTTTTGTGCCTGCGCCCTTTCTGGAATGGTCACCGCTCTGGCAGGCCCTGTCGCCTTTATCGGTCTGGCGGTTCCCCACATGGCAAGGATGATTTTTTCAACATCGGATAACCGGATTCTTATTCCCGGTAGCCTGTTGCTGGGAGCAGTGGTGGCAGGCGGATGTGACTATTTCGCCCGAACCCTTCTTGCTCCTGTGGAACTGCCGCTCTCTTCAGTGACCGCCTTTTTCGGCGCACCCATTGTGATCAGTCTTCTTATGAAAAAACGAGTTCAACTATGACAACACAACAAAAACCGGCACACCCGGTCCTCAGCTGTCGTGACCTGGTGGTCGGGTACCCGGGAACAGAAGTTATTACGGATATTAATCTCTCCTTTGAAGCGGGGCATTTCATAACACTACTGGGGCCAAATGGAGCTGGCAAAACAACTCTGCTTAGAACCCTGACCCGTCATTTGCAGCCCATTGCAGGGGATATCTCTGTGGGGAATCGTCCCCTGAAGAGTCTGAAACAGACAGAGCTTGCCAGGATCATGGCTGTGGTGCTCACCGACAAGGTTACGCCGCCACTTTTTACTGTATTTCAGTTTGTGGCTCTTGGTCGGTATCCGCATACCGATTTTCTTGGCCGATTAAGTGAAAATGATGCGGATGTGGTCACCCGCTCACTTGCAGCCGTCCACGCAGATGAACTGACTGATCGTGATTTTGCAAGCCTCAGTGACGGCGAACGGCAAAAGGTGTTAGTGGCACGAGCACTTGCTCAGGAACCTGAAATATTGCTGCTGGATGAGCCAACGGCCCATCTTGATCTGAAACATCGGGTGGAGGTTATGGCCATTCTTCGTGACCTCTGTCGCAGCAAGGGAATAACAGTGATTGCCTCTCTGCATGATGTTGACATCGCAGCCAAGGTTTCGGATAGGGTGGTACTGGTTAAAAACGGCCATATCAGCCACTGGGGATATCCGGAAGAAGTGCTCACCACCGAGGTTGTGGCAGAGCTTTACGATTTTCATTCTGCCAGTTTCAGTCATCAGCTTGGCTCCATTGAAATCCGAGGTAGTGGTCACCGGGGAAAGGCCTTTGTTGTGGCTGGTATGGGCAGCGGAGCCACTGTTTTCAGGATGCTCGTCAAGCGTGGTTACTCAATCTGTACCGGAGTTCTGCAACAAAATGATCTTGACTCTTTTGTGGCAGCCGGCCTTGGCGCAGCCTGTATCAGTCAGCCTCCAGGAGAAAGTATTTCCGATGAAGGTTTTCAAAAGGCCCTGGAACTCATGTCAGGGTGTGATCTGGTCATTGATGCGGGTTTTTCCACAGACGGTATTTATCGGAGAAATTTCAGGTTGATAGAACAGGCTGTCCATATGGGCAAACCAATTTTCTCTCTACGGGAAGATGTCATAGGAGACTTGCCGTCTGGTGTGTCTGATACAATCATATCCGCAAAGAGTATCAGCCAACTCTTTGAAGTCATGGAGAGCCACGAATGAAAATAAAAAAACGCCCATACACTCTCTGTTACTACTCATCCGGCGGTATGGAGTTATCAGCACTTTCCGGTGCCATAACACGATATCGCAATAACCATGGTTCAATCAGGGTGACAGCCAAAACTCAGTCACAGCTTTTTGACAGGGAGCAAAAGCTCCGTTTTGTTCAGAAAGCCATGGAATCTGACGTTATCCTTATCAGCCTTCACGGTGGCAAGGCCTCTTTTCCTGCCTTTGACATGCTCCTTGAAACATATGAAAAAGCAGCACCCGACACACGTCCGTACCTCCACATACAGCCAACAGGCGGAGATGAGGATAGTCTTGATGCTGCAAAACATTCCTGTGATTTCGGCAGCCATAAATGGAATAAAATCAGTCGTTATCTGGTTTGTGGCGGTCATATAAATATGGAACGATTGCTGGTCTGCATGCACAATCTGCTTTTTGACAGCAGGATTCCTTGTGAACCATCCGTGGCTCCGCCCAATGAGGGGATTTATCATCCTGATTGTGAGGTGTCTATCCCCCTTGAGCAGTATCTTGAACAGAAAGTTGATCCTGAAAAAATCACAGTGGGACTCTGGTTTTACCAGACCTACTGGCTAAACAACAACCTTGAGTTTGCAGACGCCATAATCCGAAGCATTGAGTCCCAGGGGGCAAATGTCATTCCGGTTTTTCACCTGCGGTACAAGGATACGGACAGAGGAAATCAGGGGGCAGATTATATAATCAGCCACTATTTTATGGATGAAAAGGAACAGCTGCGTATCCAGGTGTTGATCAGTCCGCTTCTGTTTAGCCTTGCTCTTGCGGCTCCGGAATACAAGCATTTGTTACAATCGTTGGGTGTTCCCTGCATACAGGCCATGATGTCACTGAATTCCAGGGCCCAGTGGCAGGACTCAGAACAGGGCATGAGCTCAGCTGACGTGAGTTTTTCCGCAGCCCAGCCAGAATTTGACGGCAATATTATCACCGTGGCCGTGGCCACCCGGGAGCAGGAGGATATCTGTCCGGTAACAGGCGGTCTGCTGGCCAAAGCCAAGCCCATACCTGAACGGGTGGATAAAATGGTTCGTCTGGCACTTAACTGGGCACGACTATCACGCATTGCTAATGACGAACGTAAAGTGGCAATCATTTTCCACCATTATCCGCCCAGAAACGATCGCATCGGTTGCGCTGCCGGATTGGATAGTTTTGCTTCAGTCAAACTGCTCCTTGAGCGGATGGAAGAGGAAGGCTACCTGCTCAATCAGAAGTTTTCATCCGGCGATGAACTTGCCGAAGCATTGCTCTCCAAAATGACAGTGGATCAACGCTGGCTCCTGCCCGAGCAGATGGCTGAACGGTGCGAGGCGCACGCCGGCGAGGATCTTTTTCTCCCCTGGAACAGGGAACTGCCCAAGGATATACGCTCCAAAATGGCTGCGGATTGGGGGGTGCCACCCGGCGATCTCTTTGTCCATGAGGGGAAGCTTCATTTTGCAGGGCTAGTCAACGGGAATGTCTTTCTAACCATCCAGCCGCCTCGCGGGTATTTTGAAAATATTGACGCAATCTATCACGACCTTTTCCTCTCAACGCCACACCATTATCTGGCGCAATATCGTTGGATACGGGACGTGTTCAAGGCGGACGCTGTCATCCATGTGGGGAAACACGGCTCCCTTGAATGGCTTCCCGGCAAGGCATTGGGATTATCTGCAAGCTGTTACCCGGATCTTGCCATCATGGAACTGCCAAATATCTATCCCTATATCATAAACGATCCCAGCGAAGGCACCCAGGCCAAACGGCGTAGCTTTGCCTGCATCATTGACCATCTACCACCTGCCGCCACCAATGCGGATCTTTATGAAGGGCTTGCAAAAATAGATCAACTGCTCACCGAGTACAGCCTTGCCCAGACAGAAGACCCCGGGAAAATCGATGTATTGCAACCGATGATCTGGGAGGCTGTGGAAGAGGCTGATTTACAGCATGACCTTAAACTTGATAAACACACTGCTCTCAATGGTTTTGGTTCGTTCATAGAAAAGCTTCACGCCTATCTTCAGGAACTTGCAGACACCATGATCAACGATGGCTTGCATATTTTTGGCCAGGCACCGAAAGACAATGAACTGGTGGAGTATCTGGTCCAGCTCACCAGGCTTGGCAATGGAGATATTCCTTCTCTGCGTGAGTCACTGACGCAAAGTATGGGGTTTTCACTTGATGAACTGCTGAACAATAAAGGCCGGATACTGGAAAACTTCCACCACCAAACCGGAGGGCAGATCATATCCGCAATCCACGCCGAGGCCCTGGCACTGGTAACAAAACTCGCAGAAGCAGATTTTGATTCCGGCCTCGTCTCTGGCATCAGTGACACTCCACAAATAGAAGATGTTCTCTCCTATATCTGCGCAACATTGGTGCCAAATATAAAAAAATGCAGTGAGGAAATAGCGGCAAGTCTTGACGCCCTGGCAGGAAAATTCGTCAAGCCAGGGCCATCCGGCGCACCCACCCGCGGGCAGGCAGATATTCTCCCCACTGGGCGCAATTTTTATTCGGTTGATCCCAAAACAATCCCCACCCCTGCTGCCTGGGAAGTTGGCAAACGGCTGGGGGACGGGTTTAAAATGAGGAGAAGTCGGGCGTTGATTCCTAAGCTAGGGTGGGTAAAAATGGTTGGACACAGAAAACCTACAGGAGAATACAGAAGCATCACCATTAGCAGAGATTGCGACCAGTGGTATGTAAGTGTTCTTTGTAAGACCAAAATCAAGAAGCTTCCAAAGACTGACTCCAAGGTAGGGGTTGATATCGGAGTGAAGAGACTCTACACTAGCTCAAATAATAGATACAAGGAACCTTTTGAGGCTAATGCTCTTCAAACAAAGATCAAGGAATCACAAACCAACCTCAACAGAAAACGAAGAGAGAAAGTAAAACTTAATAGAGAGCTAAGGCATGAGATCAAGACAGGAGATGATCTCTGTGTAAGGGAAGTCTTGGCTCTCAGACTCAGGATCAAGCAATCTTCTAAGAACTATCTTAAGG
>CAYWMZ010000078.1:0-8237 GCA_964459485.1 uncultured Desulfocapsa sp.
AGGGTGTTGATTTTTTTCCGCAGCTGGTAGGCCTTGTCACCACTTTTAGGAGTATCCGATTTGTTCAATACCTTGCATACAGAGAGTTTTTCCCGGGCCCGTTCCACTTCAACCTCAGCCACCTTGGTTTCCTCATAGCCAATGATCTCATCGCCTATTTTCAGCGGTTCACCCTGACGTATTATCTCAAATTTATTCCCGGGCTGGATTCCCTGTTGCTGGCCAATACTGATATAGACTTGGGTGTCGGACCCTTTGACCACATCACCCTTTGCCACCGATGCCAGCTTTTTTGCTAAAATATCAATCTGCTGGTTCAGGTCGGCAACTGCATATGACGACGGAGCGGCCGACAATATGGAAAGAAAAATAAAAACAGATAGAACGTGCGTCGTATGGTTATAGATTCCCTTCATTACTCCCCTCTCCCTGGCTAATAATCCACCGCCGGAAAACACCTGTTCCCAGCGGCGGGACAAGCTGTACCAATGTTAATATGCAGAAGTGTCAACGTCCATGGACTGCAGTGCCGGACCATTCCCTTGTGTTCCACCGGCAACTTCTGAAGATTTTGCTTTCGCAGCCTTTGGATGCATACTTTGCTTCATCATTTCACCGGCCTGTTTACTTAAATCGGCAGAGGCCGGAGACCAGGATAAAACCGCCCCCGCCACCTGCTGTCCGGTCGATGGATGGGCAAAACTCCATTCCTTGAGAACCCTCAGACCACTCAACTTCACCTTGACCTTTTTCCCATTAATCTTTTTCTGGTAATTACGAACGGTTTCAGTACCAAAGGTCATATCTGAAAATTCGCGTGAAAGTTCCTGTGCAATCTCAGAATCCTTCAGGGTCATACCTTCGCGGATAAAGTTGACCAACTGTGCTCTTGCTCTGTTGGCGGCAATCTGTTTTGCCTGATGCAGGGCCGCCTGTTTCCTTCCGGGACCGGTTCGCCGGGGCTGGGCCTGACCATAAGCAAGGACGGCATATTCTCCGTTTTCATCAATGACGATACGGGTGCCCACGGTACTGAGGAGTGTCAGGTCATTGGCGGGAATCTGTTCACTCAACCGTTTACCCGGCTTCACCTTGGGGATATTATATTCGTCATTAAACAGACTCATTGCCAGCCGATTCAGCTTAGGTGACCATATAACACCAACCAGAACCTGATATTCGCCTTCACCCGAATCACCCTCTGCAGAATAGAGCGGGGTCACACCGATCAACGTTCCCATAGCCACAGTCTTTATCTGGCGCTTGAACAGATCCTCAGTAATTACCTGAAGTTCTTCACTGCTTTTGCCTTCATATTTGGCAGGGTCGTAGTCCGGATCAAGTTTTTCTAAGGCTTTATCAAGAGTTTTTTCCGCCAGAGCCACGCTTTTCTTGCCTATACGCTTCAGACTTTCTTCAACATCGTTCAACTCTTTAACCTTATCCACGTCGCCATCATTCCATACGGCATTCTCAAGGAGTGCCAGGGAGCGTTTGGTTTCCACTGTCTCTGAGAGATAGCGAATAATTTTCATTTTGGCATCCATCTCAGCCATCTCAAAGGCTGCTACCCTGGACTCCACCCAACCAGGCTGCCCAAGGCGAACCTTGGTAAAGGCTGAGGAAGAGCAGATAATCAATTCCCGTTCCGGAATAAAAATCACCCCTCCATCCGACAACCCGACATCCCACCCTCTTTCGGTCAGAAAGTTCTGCCATCGCTGATCAGGCGTTTCTTTGATCACGGGCACTTCCCGGGTCGCATCCGCCACGGTCTTGATCAAGGCTTCCGGATTATCTTCGGCAACCGCCGACATTGTGAAGGAAAAACATAAACAGACTGTAATGATAGCCGATATTTTGTGTTTCATTTCGGTCCTCTTAATTTTTTAATATTTTATTTGTACATTTCTGCTAGTTACACTTCAGACATTTCGCTTGAAGTCCATCTACTTGAGCTCCGCAATCAGGGCAAACACCTTTCTTATTTTTTATTATGGAGCTTGACCGTGCAGTACCAGAAGGCACCAAAGACTTCATATTGAGGTTGGAGCTCTTTGCCCGCAGGCCTTCAAACAAAACAAAGCTGAAACCGAGGATAGTTAAATAACCACCAACCTTAAAATCAATTGGGATATCCTGCCGAGCGATCGTAAAAGCCATTAATAAGCTACTAATTCCCCCACCTCCTATTATAAAAAACCCCCAAGAACGTGTCACAACATATGCGCCGACTCCACAGGCTATTGAGACAAAAAGTAACATTTTAATTCCTGCACTTACTTCATTGGTTTTGAATACCTCAAGACCTGTAAACGTGGCATCTCCACATCCTCCTAATGGGAGGAAGAAGATTGAAACCAAGGCAAGAGTTCCACCTAATTTTGCAAAATTCACCTTTTTTATTGTATCATTTTCAGTTTCCATTAATCGTTCCTCTTCTTAGACCTTTTTAAAAAAATTACTGTTCAGCAACCCAGTTTAAACGGATTTCCCGCCCGTCAATTTTGACAACATGGACTATCCAGTCCTCATCCGCCAAGGCACCCTGGATAGCCTGAGAGAACTCTCCACCAGTTCCTTTGTAACGAATTTTTTGTTGGTATATACCATTGTTATAACTCACTGCTGCAGCAGTCGTGACCTGAAAAAGATTTGATATAACTTCAGTAAGCTTCGGCACAGCCCTTCCCGGAACATTGGTGATAAAAATTTGCTGCTCAACTCCATTGTTCCACCGATCATTCATAATCTTGGCAATTTTACGGACAAGTTGCGCTGAAACCTTCGGAGCGATGGCCTTTAGGCAACGCTCTCTGGCCTGCTCCATTGTAAAACCGGCATCCGGGCCGTGGGAGGCTCGATATTCAGTAAGAGTTTCCCCTTTCACCTGATCAATAATTTGAAAAGACATCCGGCAGTTCATGGTGAGAGTGCCGAAAGACACCAATTCTTTTGCCTGTAATGACTGGTGAACCTTGATAAGATATTGTGTATTTGGCTCAGATGTGGAAACCGTCAGATCGTTCTTGGTCAGATTATCTCTTAAATACCGAAGGGTATGATTTTCATTGTCCTGCCTTTCTTCACCATCAACCTCTTCTGTGAATTCAATCCCCAGGCTTGGTTGTCCGGCTCCCTGCCAGTAATAGCCGGCATTTCTGCTGGCAAGAATTTCCTCTGGTGTATCCACTAGAAAGGTGGCTTCAACGTAATATTGCCCTTTTCCCTGCCATTCCCTGTTAATGGAGAGCAATCTGGCATGTCCTTCTGTTCTGGTACGAACTGCAGTATTGTGTCGCCGTTGCTGGCGGATGGATTCATCAACCTGATCATTGTGAATGACGGTGTCTTCACGTTGCCTGAGAGAGCCACCTCGTTCACTGCTTATTTCAGCCCCTGTCACTTGCATCACGGCAAGATCCATGGCGTTTCTCAGGGCTCTTTTCCTGAGTTGTTCAATGTTCCCTTCTTCCGATGCTGATTGTGGCGACGCCACCCCGGTCTGAATGACTTCCACCCCGGCATAAACAAAAAAGGGGCTGAGGATGGACACAAAACATAAGAGTATAAATGCTATTTTTTTTCCCATTGAAGATCCTCTGTTACAACAAAATCTATTCTTGACAAATACACGTTGATTTATTCTATGCTTCAGAACCAAGCGATTTCAAGATGTTTTTTATTTTTTTAAAACGCCCTGGACTTCAATTTTTATTTGTTGCATCATATAGGTAAGTACTTGGTGGGAGTTTTGAATTGACAGGAAAAGAACTTCTGGTGTAAATCTGCTTGATTCCCGTTCTGCCACAGGGATTTTTCCTGCTTATCAAATATCTTCAAATCACTTACTCCACATACATACCTAGAGAGATAAAATGAACGATACTGCTGCAGGCGAAATGAATTACAAGAATTTTTCTCTACAAAAAAGGTAGAAGGCCCTTCTTGATGACCCCCGTTTACCAATTTCACCATGCGGTTTATGGGCGTACGTTTGCCGATGTGCCCTGTTTTTCTGCCAAATTCGGTTTGAAAAACCTTGTGGCAAGTCGACATTTAACTTTTGAGCTCCAATTTTATGCTGCTCGGGAATTTCTGATGACAAAGAGAGGAGGTTGGCTACAATTACATGGTCGTTGCACGGAAAATGGTATCCTGAGATTACACGTATATATAGATATAGAAGAATAAAGTGTAGGCGTTATATTTTCAAGCGGTTGCAGCAATTTTTCGAATGTTGCACGTCAACCACATAGGGCTACCTTGAAAAGTTGCATTACAAAGTCTCACGAACTCCCTTACACCTCCTTCTCGTGACGTTGAGCGATCCACGAGACTGGAGGCTTCTTCATATTTCAGGAGCTGTCAAACTTTTGTTGTCCCCCGGCAAAGCCGGGGGTTTACCTAGAGGAAATTAGACGACTGGCCGAGAAAAATTTGTTAATGGTGCCAGTGTAAATCCGCACAGGCGAGCTGTGGCAAGGATGGACAGGGCAAAGTCTGCATCAACATTACCGACGTGATGATTACGGTCACCTGTGATTGCAAGGGTCATTGTTTCTGTTAAACAGGCAAAGCTTGCTCCTTTTGGCGGGCCCATTTCAAACGGAATTTTAACCGAGGATATCTTCATATAGCCCCCATCGATCCGCAAGATATGTGGCACCTGTTTGTGCACCTGTTCACTCATATTACACGGTTGGGCCATATCCAGAACAATGCTTATCTTTCTAAGCATCTCCCTGTCAACGATATCACCGGGAGCAGTTGTGGTCAACACAACAATATCAGCATCGGTGATGTCACGAGTTTTTAAAGAAAGTACTATTTCGCCTATATAGCCGCGACCACGAATTGTTTCTGCCAGTTGTTTTAAAAAAGTTTTTCGTTGCAGAGCAATTAAAATTATTTTTTTAGGACATAATTCGGCCAGCAGCTGTGCCATGCCTCTGCCGACAACACCACTTGCACCTACGATAGCAATTGTTGCCCCGGTAACAGCAAGTTGCTTCAGCTTGACAGCTTCAACAACTGCATCATATCCCGATGCAGCAGACAGCGCATCACCATGCGTAATTGTGCATGTAATCCGTGGGTCGCTAACTGCAGCAAGTCCGTCCTTCATCATTGGTGCAGTATAAGCACCAAGCCCTACTACAGAACAATCCAATCTGTCTTGGGCGTACAGGATCGCATTTGCAATACGATTTTGGACAAATTTTCTTCCTTGTGGTAGATGCAATTTTTTATGTATCCACTTGACGATTTTGTCCGATTTTCGCCTGCGATTTATTGCCCGCTTCATCTGATCACTCGTTAACAATACAGCAATAACGTAGCCGGTTGCTTTACCATGAGCATCAAAGCCGGTTGGAGTGCAGTTCGTAAATCCCAATCGCGGAAAAATGATAGGTAAATAAAAAATCAGAAAATCGGCACACCAGTTGAAAGGCTGTCGAGCAAACAATCGCATCCCCATGTCTTCTCCTACACCGATCATCGCACCAAATCTTCGCCAAAAATCGTTAATGTGGCGAGGATGAATCAAAAATGCAAACTTCTCCTTTTTATGCATAGCATTCCTCCTTCTGCTGTCTTTTTCTTTGCTCACAGGTAGTCAAACCACATGCAATCCTGTAGTTCGTTCGAAAAAACTTTTTTCTGGTGATCTCAAGTGCAAGGAAAAAAGAGATTTGATCCCTTTTTAGAATGGAGCATTTCTAACCAAGCCATCATCGAATATCTGCTGAAAATGTTCTTTTACAGTCCGATCAATGGGAATGTACGACATATTCAGATCCTTTTTACTGTAAGAGTTATCGAATTTGATTCGAATACCGACATTTTTGCTCACGTATTTCCTGGTAAAGCCATACATCGGTGCAATGAGCCAGAACAACCATTTAGGAACTTGTCTTTGAGGAAAAGGGTAGTCATCTCCAAAAGATTCTTGCAGCACGTGTGTAATATTCCAAATGGTTACTTCTCCATTTACGATGAGATGCCTACCACTTGCTCGTGGAGTAAAGCCGGCCTTTATGTGGGCTGCTGCCACATCACGTACATCAACAACACCATTCCATAATTCTGGAACGCCATTCTTGTATGTGCCGTCACCGAGTTGAATCATAGTGTTGATACTCATTGAATCTTTTCTCTTTGATACAGATGGGCCTAGAATCCAACCGGGGTTAATTGTCAGCAGGTCCCATTGTTCCTGTTCTTTGACAATATTCCAGGCTTCCTTCTCTGCAATCATCTTCGAGTATGGGTATGGTTGGTATTTATGGTTGCTCGTTATGTTCCACTCTTTTTCAGTAAATGTACCGCTTGGAGTCAATGCTATGTCTTTATTATCACCATACATTGCAACCACACTGCTTGTGAGGACGACTCGCTTCACTGTTGGACTTTTCTTTGCCGATTCAAGAACATTTCTAGTTCCATCCAAGGCAGGACGAATTAATTCTTCCTCAGGATTATTAATCTTTGTTACAAGGAAAGGAGACGCTGTGTGAATTACCAGTTCACAGCCATGCATAGGAGCATCAAAACTCCCGATATCCAAAAGATCAGACTTGAACAGCTTTAATTTTCCTGCCGATCTTTTTGCCAAGACCGTAAGATGATCGATTTTTTCATGATCAAAAGGAGAACGCACTGTCGCATTGACATTAATACCGCCTTCCAGGAGCATTTTAACAATCCAAGAGGCTACATAACCACTACCTCCTGTAACCAGAACTGGTTTGGATTTGTCTATTACACGCATTGTCCTCTTCACGTCATCTTGGTTTCATACCCCCGAATAGATCGGAGAAGAGTCGGTCTTGAACTGGGATCTAGCAGGCCAGAATGAATAATATCTGGTAAATTACAGCGGTTGTAGTATTCCATCCCACCTTTTTGATACTGTTATGCTTTCCTATCCTAAGCAATGGCGAGCTTGCTGTATGTTGTCATCGGTGAGACAACAACACCCTCAGGAAGAATAGCATTTTTTATAAAGGACTCGTTATCTGTATATATTTCATTTAAGAACCGCATATTTGCGAGGTCAACGGTATGCTCAAATGTGATAAGATCCTGATCCGGAATACAAACAAAACCTTCCACAATGTACAACCAGATATCCCGCAGACCTTCCGTACCAAATTCCGGGGGAACGGAATCCGTAATTAGAACCGCGATGAGCTCATGACAGCTTAAGGTCAATTCTTCTTTTTGTTGCCAATCTGATACTCTTCTACGCATCGTGATCATAACGACATCCTCCGAATTTTTAGTGATTTATTTATATCTTATCGTATGGCGATATTCTCTGAACCTATCTGTTTCCAGATTATTCTCTCCCTCCCTGTAAAAGGTAGATATTTTTAAAAATTCTCACTGATTTCAGTCATAGTTCGAGTTTGGCTGGCAGCCATTTTAGGCACAATTCAAATATCCTGCCAAACTGAATATCAGCTTTTTAACAGGCCAACTGAGAGCCCGAAAAAAAGCTTACCAGGGTCTCTTAAAGTTACTTTGCACTTCACTCTCGTATTTATCTCTTCAGCTGTACGCGGATTCATATCTTATTTATTCAGAAAGTTGCAAAGCAGATGCCAATCATCTTATTGACGAGTGCCTATTATCGAGGGAATAACTGAAATGTTTACTATTCTGTGCTATAAAAACAGTAAACTAGATACATCCCATGAAGAATAATCACAGCATCGCAAGGGCTTTGCGGAAATATAAGCAAGTATGGCTAGAATGTGAGAACTCTGCCTGTTTTAATCAGTTACCTGGTGTATCTGGAAGTATGGAATGGTTTGCTGGCGACCTGCTGTGTTACAGAAAAGGAATACCGTGTGAAAGTGTTGTAAGTAACAGCCATGACGGGCAAATATTTTTAGGCTGTTTTTTTCTGACTTGGCTCAAGAAGCTCTTAGGCCGCAAGTCGATATCTACTTGAAAAACTCATACTTTTCAGTTTGTTGAGCTTTTCCATGCACCTGCTTGCGTGAGGAACCTTAATATTTGTTCCCATTTGAAACAGGGGAGCTCTGAAAAACTTATTTTTCAAAGTTCCCTCAAGTTGCGTTCATTGTCCAACTTGAGGGACAAGGGTCAGAGAGTTCCGATGTAACGCATGGAAACCGGTTGCTAATCCTTAATACCTGATACCTGAACTACACACTGCGGATAAGTTCAAGCAGCTCTTCGGCGTTGAAACGGGCACTGACATC